>JAQYWN010000330.1 GCA_029379265.1 Rhizonema sp. NSF051 | reverse complement strand
GGTTTGGGGTGGGGTTCTTTTATTATAAGTGATTTTACGGACATAATATGACATCTTAAACTAAGTTGCTCAAAATAGTTAACAAGCTACTGGTAATCTGTTTGATTATCACTTCTGCTTAAACATCAGACATTGTTCTAGAAATTTCTGCGGAATTTCCGGAGAATCTCCCCAGTGCATGTGAATATAGGAAGCGTGTAGAGAAAGAGGCAAATTCCATCCCTCACACCCTGTGGATTCTTCGGTGTCACAGCGATAAGTTTGAAACATAGGAGAATCGGGAATTAATGTTAATTGGGAACGATGAAACTCATGACCGTATACGGTTTTACCTGCTTGTACTAACAAACTGTCATGGAGAGCAACGGCTCGACGATAACCTAAATTAAGACGTCCACCCATGATGGCGGTTGTCGGTAATACTCCCACCATCGACCAAGACTTGCTGTCAAAATCGACAATCTGGTTACACAAATACATCAATCCTCCACACTCAGCTATTGTGGGCATTCCTGCCAGGATTAAAGTTTTCACAGTATGACAAGCATTGGTATTTGCTGCAAGTTGTTGGGCAAAAACTTCTGGAAAACCACCTCCAAAATACATTCCTTGCACGGAGTCTGGTACAGCATCTTCTAATGGACTCCAGAAAACCAGTTCTGCACCAAGCTGTTGCAGCAAGTCGAGATTATCTTGGTAGTAGAAATTGAAAGCGCGATCGCACGCAACAGCTATTCTGATTGAGAGAGGGCGAGAGGGAGAGAAATTGCTTCCTTGTCCTGCTTGTCCCTGCGTCTTCAACAGTGGTAATAAGCGTTCCCAGTCGAAGCAAGTATCGCCTAAATCAGCAAGTCGGTCAATCAATGCATTCATTTGAGGGAGTTCTGCTGTGGGTACTAAACCCAAATGGCGATCAGGAATTGTGATGTTATCTTCACGACGCAGGACGCCGAGAATTGGTAATTTTAGAGGTTCTAAGGCGTTTTTTAGTAAAGATAGATGGCGATCGCTACCAACCCGATTGAGGACTACCCCAGTAATTTTAATTGTGGGATCGAAGGTGCAATAACCATGTGCGATCGCAGCTACAGAACCAGACAACCGACTGCAATCTATGACTAATACTACAGGTAAATCCAGCAGTCGCGCTATATGAGCCGTACTGGCAAAATTAGTTACTTGTCCTTTGTCATTCTCTTTTACAAATGACGAATGACCAATGACAGATGACGAAACGCCATCAAAAAGCCCCATCACCCCTTCTACGACAGAATATTCACATTGAGTATGATGTGTAAAACACTGCTTGGTGTAAGTAACAGATGTCAGAAATGGGTCTAAATTACGACAAGCACGATGAGTCACGTACTGATGAAACATCGGATCGATATAATCTGGACCAACTTTGAAAGATTGTACTTGCACACCCCGTCGGCGTAAAGATGCCAAAAGGGTGAGTGTGACAGTTGTCTTACCCACCCCACTGCGTTCTCCTGCAATAACTAAAGTCATAAAAAAGTTAGTGGTTAGTAGGGGCGGGTTTAATCTGGTAAGTTGTGAGTAAAAACGAACAATCCTGGCAAACCCGCCCGTACTTTAATCTGGTAAGTTGTGAGTAAAAACGAACAATCCTGGCAAACCCGCCCGTACTTTAATCTGGTAAGTTGTGAGTAAAAACGAACAATCCTGGCAAACCCGCCCGTACAATTGTCAGTGGTCACTTGTTCTTTGTGACAATTAACTGATAACAACTAATAATTAACAATTAATTTTAGTTGTTCTTTCTGACAACTAACAACAACTAACTATTAGCAAGATTCAGCAACTTAGCTGTCACCGCAAGACTTTCTTCAAACAGAGCTTCTCTTCCCCAACGTTGTACCTGCTGACTCAGCAAAACTTCTGCCTTTTGTTCGGAAAGTGAAGTTACCTGTTGAAACACACCACTAGACTGGGCACCACCTTGTGTTTCCATCCGCATACAACCCCCTGTTTCAGAACATATCAGTGTACCAGCGTTTGCCTGTGGATTGGTCGAGTTCAAACGCAAAGCAATTAAGTCACCAGCAACTTCACCTATATCAGCGACTGGCACACCTGCTAACTCGACTTCTACTTGCCGTTGTTCTTTGCCAACAAACTGAATTTTCGTAATGTCGTAATCGCCCTTTTCTTCTTGAAAGGAAACCGGAAGCCAATCTAATCGACTTGCCAGCCAACTCACAAACAACAACGCTTGTACGGGATTACCTTTTTCGTAATCAATGTTTACTCTATCGACTTCTGCCAGAACAGAACGACGCTGTGGTGGATCATAGGCTTCAGCAGTCAACTCTTGCCATCCTAAGAGACGACGCCAGTTAAGATCCGCTAAGGGCACCCCACTTTCTACCAACTCTTGAAGTCTAAGCAGATCGACTTCTGGCTTGTTAAAATTACAGGAGTCTACGATAACATTGTTACATACTCCTGCCAGTCGCTTGAATAGTGGGTTGCTGGGGTCTGGCGTTGCTTTCCACCAAATAAACTTGGGCAAGCCGCCAATCAACAATGACGGAATCATCCCACCTACCCTTTCCAAGGCAGAAGCTGTTCCACTCAGTGTAATGTATTCGCAGCAGACGAGTGTACTTGACGATTGCTTTTGGATGGGGCAATAAGCCGAGACTTGCGCCTTCACTCCTTCGTCTTCTCCAGCTATGGGAGACAGGGTAATAATGCGGCAAGGGTTGCGGAGGGCAATTTCATCAGCGATCGTTGGACTGCTTGCATTTACGCCAGAAGTTCCAACACCAGAACCATTATCTGCTGTCAACCCACCGCCCTGACGTTTGGCGATTTCTTCCCGCAATACAGCTAGAGTTTCAGGTGTCGCTTTTCCAGTATCTGGTAGCTGATGTTTCTTTTGCAATTCTCGCAGTGCCGTTTGTGTTTGCGGCCCGATAATACCATCAATTGGACCTTTATAAAATCCCAAAGCAGCTAACAGAAACTGAGTTTCTTCTGGTTCGTAAACTACCAAACTAAATGTTGTTGCCCTGGTAGCTGCAGGCAGTGCACCGTCCTCACCAGCAATGCCGTAACTTTGCCAAATTTGATTCAGTTCCGCTTCAATGTCTGAGAGCGAGATATCCTTCGGTGCTTGAAGTGAAAAAATAGTCGGAGATTGGGAAGTCATAGGAGTTTTGAGTTGTGAGTTTCGTTTTTCTATAAGTGAGGAGTTAGGAGTTAGAAGTTAAGAATAAAAATTTGTAACTCATCACTCCTCACTCATAACTCCTCAATCTTTACAGTCTGCGCCAGCGACGACCATCTTGGTTAATCAACAATTCTGCTTCGGCTGGTTCCCAGGTGCCAGCTTCATATTGAGGGACGGACGCTGGATCTGAGGGTGCATCCCAGACAGAAAGGGCTGGTGTGACAACCTGCCAAGCCGCTTCCACTTCGTCTGCTCTTGTAAACAATGTCTGATCGCCCATCATACAATCTAGTAGCAGGCGGTCATAGGCATCAGAAGTTGCTTGGATGCCGAAGGAACCATAACTAAAGTCCATATCAACAGAACGAGTGCGAAATTCTGCCCCAGGCATCTTGACATCGAAACGCAGGGAAATACCTTCATTGGGCTGGATTCGTAGTGCCAAAATATTGCCACTCATATTATGTGCCGCAGATTTAAACATGCTCGAAGGGACTTCGCGGAAGTGGATCGAAATCTCACTCACTTTCTTTGGCATCCGTTTCCCTGTCCGTAGGTAAAACGGAACACCATGCCAGCGCCAGTTGTCAACTAAAAACTTCATGGCGACATATGCTGGTGTTGTGGAGTCAGGTTTAACTCCAGGTTCTTCACGATACCCTGGTACGGGTTTTCCCTTCATCCACCCAGCACTATATTGACCCCGCACTGCTGAACGATGTAGATTGTGTATATCAGCCAAACGAGTTGCTTGGAGTGCCTTTACTTTTTCTGTACGTATGCTGTCGGCATCCAGGGAGTTGGGTGGCTCGATCACAGTTAGGCAGAAAAGTTGCATGAGGTGGTTTTGCAACATATCCCGCAATGCGCCAGAGTTTTCATAATACCCAGCTCTGTCTTCCACTCCCACAGTTTCTGCCACAGTAATCTGAACGTGGTCAACAAATTGACGATTCCACAGTGGTTCAAAAATTGCATTGGCAAAGCGAAACACCAGCAAATTCTGAACTGTTTCTTTACCTAAGTAGTGGTCAATGCGATAAACTTGATGTTCTTGGCAATACTTCTGTACCACTCGGTTCAGACTTTTGGCAGAAGCTAAGTCTCTACCAAATGGTTTTTCGATCACCAGACGATGTTTGTAAGGATCGTCTAACATTCCAGCTGTTCCCAGCTGCTTGATTCCCTCAGCAAAGAAATTCGGCGCGACCGAGAGGTAGAATATTCTATTACCCCGCGTTCCTCGTTTCTCGTCTAGTTCGTTTAACAACTTGTTGAGTTTCTGGTAACTCTCCGGGTTGTCCATGTCCCCAGAACAGTAGAACAAACCTTGGGAGAAGTCTTGCCAGAGTTCCTCAGGACCGATCCCGTCAGAAAACTCCTCAATACCTTGCCGCATCTGTTCGCGGAAGTAGTCATCACTCCAATCTCGACGTGCTACCCCAACAATGGTAGTTTCTGGTGGAATGCGCCGTTCCCGACGCAATTTGTATAGCGCCGGTACGAGTTTGCGTTGGGTGAGATCCCCAGAAGCACCATAGATGACTATGATCTGAGGTTCGGGCATTCGTTGCTGTTGCAGACCAACGCGCAACGGATTTTCCAATAGGCTGACCATAATGATTTTGTTGGTTGTTGGTTGTTAGTTGTTGGTTGTTGGTTGTTAGTTGTTAGTTGTTGGTTGTTGGTTGTGAGTCGTGAGTTGTTACTACTAACGACTCACGACTCATCATTAACCATTAACCATTAACTACACTGGAGACAACTGCTTGACTTTATTTTCCAAGGAAGCCATCAGTGACTCGAAGGGTTTGACAAACTTGTCAATGCCTTCAACCAGCAACTCGTCCATCACTTTATTGATGTCGATGTTGACATCTGGGTCTTTGAGGCTTTCAATCAGATTGTAGGCTTCGTCTACCCTTGTTTCGATGCGACTGTTTACGTCACAGTGGTCCGCGCAAGCTTCAATCGTTGCAGGTGGCAGAGTGTTCACGGTTTCGGGCCCCACTAACTCATCGACATACATAACGTCGCTGTAGAGAGGATCTTTGGTGCTGGTACTTGCCCAAAGTAACCGCTGCACTTTTGCACCTTTTGCCGCCAAAGCCTTCCAACGATCGCTCTCAATAATCTTTTTGTACTCCTGGTACGCAATCTTGGCGTTAGCGATCGCCACTTTTCCTTTAACTGCGCTCAGCTTTGCTTCTACACTCAAGTCATCAACGCCTTTTTTCATTTTGGCGTCAATTTTACCGTCAATATTGATATCAATCCGGCTGAGGAAGAAGCTGGCTACTGAGGCAATTTTGCTAATATCCTTACCTTCACTAGCTCTTTTTTCCAATCCGCGAATGTAAGCCCAAGCTGAGTTGATGTAACTTTCTACCGAGAATAGGAGTGTCACGTTGACATTGATCCCATCAGCTATAACCTCTTCCACTGCTGGTAACCCCGCCTCTGTACCGGGGATTTTGATCATGACATTTTCCCGACCAAGTTCTTGGTAATATCGGCGGGCTTCATTGATTGTTGCCTCTGTATCATGAGCAATTGTTGGTGGGACTTCTATGCTTACATAACCATCCAACCCCTGAGATGATTCATAGACAGGACGCAGAATATCACAAGCATTCTTTATATCTGTAAAAGCTAGTGATTCGTAAATTTTGTAGGTTGGTAATTTCGCCCGAATTCCAGCTTCAATGTCAGCATCGTAAATGGCATTACCTGCGATCGCTTTTTCAAAGATAGCTGGATTGGAGGTAATTCCACAAATCCCTTTATTTTCGACTAAGTCTTTCAGTTCCCCGGATTGGACAATGTCTCGGCTCAAATTATCCATCCAGATACTTTGACCGTAATTTTTAATTTCCAGTAGATGATTGGTTGTCGAACTCATGAGTTTGTTTGACTCCTTAATGTTGTTGGTTGTTGATTATTAGTTGTTGGTTGTTAGCTATAAAAAAAAGACGATTAACTCCTAACTCCTAACGCCTAATGCCTAACTCCTTCTCTAATGCCCGTTTTGAATAAACGATTCTACCTTGGCTACATCCTTTGGGCTACCAATAATCAAAGGAGTGCGCTGGTGTAGTTTTTTGGGCACTACATCTAAGATATCTACCATTCCTGTTGTCGCTCGACCACCTGCTTGCTCAAGCACGAAGGCTAGGGGAGCAGATTCATAAAGCAAGCGCAATTTACCTTCCGGGTTTGGAAGAGTGCCTGGGTAGAGAAACACACCGCCTTGAAGCAGTATTCTATGGATATCGCTAACCATTGCCCCACTATAACGAGCAGTATAGCCTTCCGTTCTATGGACATAGCGAATATATTCCCGAATCGACTCATCCCACTGCCAAAAATTCCCTTCGTTGACGCTGTAAATAGACCCGTGAGCAGGAATTTGGATATTTTCTTCTGTAAGGATAAACTCTCCCAGGCTAGGGTCAAGGGTAAATGAATGAACGCCCTTACCTATAGTATAGATCAGCATCGTGCTGGGACCATACAGTATATATCCGGCAGCGATTTGTTTACGTCCATTGGAGGAAAGCAAGTCGGTGGCCTCACCGTGATCTATTCCTTCCTGTTGCCGAATTGCGAAGATAGATCCCAAACTGAGATTGTTATCAGTGTTAGATGAACCGTCAATCGGGTCGTACAGCAAACTATAGCGACCAATAGGACAATTCTCGGGAATATAATACGGTTTTTCCATTTCCTCGGAAGCAAGGCGGCAGACTAAGCCGCTTTGCTTAAAAACTGCGATAAATACATCATTGGCAAAGACATCCATCTTTTTAACGGATTCTCCTTGCACGTTCACTTCCCCAGTAAATCCGAGAACCCCTTCCATTAAGCCAGAATGACTAAGGCGACGAGCAATCAGTTTACCTGCTAGGGCAATACGATTCATCAGCGCACTCAAATCCTGTGCATCAGGTGAAAAGCTCTGAAGTTGCTGTAGGACGTGACGGGATAATGTTGTACAATCACGATCTAAGCCTTTATCTGTGATGTTGTTGAGAGGCAACTCTAAAGACTCTGGCGCTTGAGCCATTTTTTTATCCTCCCTTGAGATTGGGTATTAGTTTGGTTCATCCCGTGGGTCGCAATTTGTGTTGCTGTTTCTATCTTAGAAACCTAAGTGACCAATTGAGGTGTGATTTTATATAAACTAAAGAAATGAACCGCTTTTTAGTCTTTTGCCAAGCACAATCACCATTTTCCAAATGCTGTTCTTGAAAAAATGTACTTACCTTTATGTAGTTGTAAATACATTTTTAATGAAAAGACTTCTACGAAAGTAATCTGTAGAAGGTGTATTGATAGAAAAATAACTCAGCAAGCCAAAACTTAGTAGTCAGAATAACCATTGGATGCAAGCCCCGTTCCTAAATTTAGGGGTCCATAAGGCATAGAATCTGTATTATGCATGTCTGTTAAGGAAATTTATTGACTAAATACGACATTAGACTTGACATGGTAAAACCGACAAGTTATCATTAATTACTTACAAAGATAATTTGTCGGTATAGATTTCATTGATTTGCTTGAGAGAAACTCCGCAGTTTACCGTCAATTTCTACTTATCCCTTGCATAACTAAAAAATATCTTGCTAAGATAGTCGTCTATTAGATTTCAAGAGTATTGTTGTTTCCTCAAATTACCTTCTCGGTTGTCCTCTCGCGGTTTAGCCTTATTAACTCTGAGTTGACGTTCCATCCATTCAGCACCATCAAGTTCTGTGATAGCTGTGTCTTCTTGAGAATCTTCACTCATCTCAACAAAAGCAAAGCCGCGCATTCGACCAGTTTCGCGATCAGTAGGTAAAACAACTCGTTTTACCTCGCCATATTCAGAAAATACTTCTTTTAAATCGGCTTCAGTAGCACGGTAAGAGAGATTTCCAACGTAAATAGTCATTTTGCTCACATTAGTCGCAACGGAAAGCGATGAGGACAGCCTAATATGAAAACAGGTAAAACATATAGCAAATCTTGCTTATGTCTTCTCTGATTCATGGATTTGCAAATTTTGCCGCAGGGAAACAACCGATTAGGTCACACTATCTGCGACTTTGCTAAATATCGGGCGTAACTTCGCCTACGTCAACATAGTAGCTGAATATGACATTTTTTTGAGTATTACATATTACAAATCATTCTCACTTGAGATGATAATCACTTATAACTC
>JAQYWN010000329.1:6122-8402 GCA_029379265.1 Rhizonema sp. NSF051 | reverse complement strand
TGTAAGCTTTTTACCTGTTTCAGATGGGTGGTTTATTTCCGCCGATATGTACTAGATAAAGGGAGAAATTCAAAATAAATTCTCCCTTTATAGTCCAGGGCAGCTAGCAGGAGTGAAACCCAAACTAGTAGCGTTGGACGCAGCGGAGATGAGTATGACTTCGCCCTTGTCGTTTAACACCCAACCAGTAGCGGGATTGATCGCCATGACTTCTGGTTTTGGGTGTGATTCAGCTGTGGGTGTCTTTGAGCTGTGCAGCACTGTTGTCCCAGTTAATCGAGCATCTGACCACAATACATCACTGCTGAGGAAGTCGTCAGGAGTCGGGGGTAAGCCACCACGTCCGGTGACTGTGAAGCTATTGTCTTCAGTGTCAAAAGCAGCACAGCTAGAGGGAGGTAGTGGTGGGATATTTTGGAAAAAAACCTTAGGTATCTGTATTAATCCCCGAACACGATCAATCTCGGGTCTGTTAATAGTTACCGTACCTTGTTGGTTAAATTGAGAGCTGGCATCAATATCGTTAGTAGTGTTTGGTGGAATTGAGCTTCGCTGCTCAATTCCAAAGATATCGCTTGCTGTAATGTTAATGTTTCCACCCGGACCACCCGCAGCATTAGCAATAATGTCACTATTTTGTCCGGGAACAGCAACTACAAAACCATTTGGAGCACCGATACTTATATTGCCGCCATTGGCAGTGTTGAAAGCTTGGGCGGAAATTCGACTTTGATCTTGCAACAACAATAGGTTTACGTTTTCTAGGCTGATATTGGCTCCTCTTCCAGCGCTGCTTGTCGCAGTGAGACTTCCTTGGTTGAGGCGGATGTCGTTAGCTGTTACAGTCAAATTGCCTGCATAACCTGAACCTGAGCCACTAACACTCACTTCTGCCCCATTTTGGACATTCAAACGAGGGGTTGTAATATTCAAGTTGCCAGCATTTCCAGAAGCTAGAGGATCTGCAGCAGCAGACAAAGTGCTGACCACGGGGATAGAATTAATGTTTCCCCTACCAATCACATCCACTGACTCAGCAGCATTTACAGTCAAAGTTCCGCCAGAACCTGCGGCGAAAGCTCCGGATTGTACTGATCCGCCATTCTGTAGCGATAATTGTCTAACGTCCAAAGTCAGGTTTCCCCCTAAACCTATGCCGCGATTATTAGCTGAGATTCTCGCCCCATTCTCTACAGCGATCTGCCTACTAGTAATGTTGAGATTTCCAACTTTACCCCTAGCTCCTGGTTCAGCAGAAACAAAAATACCACTGCTACCTCTCTCCAAAGTAGCAGTTGGTGAAGAGCCACTTAGTCTGATCGAATCTGAGGCGTTGATTGTCAAATTTCCCCCATTTCCCCCAAAACGAGCAGCCGCAGATATCTGCGCTCCATTCAGGACAGTTAGTCGTTCAGTGTCAATCGTTAAATTTCCTGCATTGCCTGCATTGTTTATGGCGCCCTGCGCGACTTGAGCAAAAATCCCACTGCCATTGGCTCCATTTGGTGTTATCGCAAATCCCGCCAGTTCTATATCCCTTGCTGTAACGAACACGTTCCCGGCTTGAGAAGCCCCCAAAGTTGAAGCATCAACAGTTGCTCCATCTCGGATTGTCAGTCGTCCAGTTTCAATCGTCAGGTTTCCACCTTTGCCTGTAGCGTTTCTACTAACTTGAGCAGACAAGCCACCAGGCATACCATTGGCTCGTGTTCCTAATAATTCTACAGCATCCGTTGCTTTCACCAGCAAATCTCCTGCTTGACCCTGACCTAAAGCATTATTTGATATAACTGCACCACTTGCAACTGTTAGGTTCCTAGTTGTAAGTGTCAAGTTACCAGCCGACCCAGTACCAGAAGTCAAAGTAGATAATCCAGTGTTATCTCCACTCAAGTTTACAGACTCGGCAGCGTCTACTGTCACATCTCCTCCTCTACCAGCAGCAGTATTTAAGGTTGAAGAGGAAATTGCGGCACCACCTTCAACTCCTAAACTCCTGGTTGTGAGTTGAAGGTTACCAGCCGACCCAATACCAGAAGTCGTAGTAAATAATCGAGTATTATTTCCACTCAAGTTTACAGACTCGGCAGCGTCTACTGTCAGATTTCCTCCTCTACCAGTACCTGCGGTTTGAGAGAAAATTGCACCACCTTCAACTTTTAAACTCCTAGTTGTGAATTGAAGGTTACCAGCCGACCCAGTACCAGAAGTCGCAGTAGATAATTGAGTGTTATTTCCACTCAAATTGACAGACTCGGCAGCGTCTACTGTCAGATTTCC
>JAQYWN010000329.1:0-6112 GCA_029379265.1 Rhizonema sp. NSF051 | reverse complement strand
GAGTGTTATTTCCACTCAAATTGACAGACTCGGCAGCGTCTACTGTCAGATTTCCTCCTCTACCAGTACCTAAGGTTGAAGAGAAAATTGCACCACCGTCAACTCTTAAACTCCTAGTTGTGAATTGAAGGTTACCAGCAGACCCATTACCAGAAGTCGCCGTAGATAATTGAGTGTTATTTCCACTCAAATTTACAGACTCGGCAGCGTCTACTGTCAGATTTCCTCCTCTACCAGTACCTAAGGTTTGAGAGAGAATCGCGGCACCACCTTCAACTGTTAAACTCCTAGTTGTGAATTGAAGGTTACCAGCCGACCCATTACCAGAAGTCGCCGTAGATAATTGAGTGTTATTTCCACTCAAATTTACAGACTCGGCAGCGTCTACTGTCAGATTTCCTCCTGTACCAGTACCTAAAGTTTGAGAGAAAATTGCTGCGCCACCTTCAACTCTTAAACTCCTAGTTGTAAGTTCCAAGTTACCAGCAGACCCAGTACCAGAAGTCGCAGTAAATAATCGAGTGTTATTTCCACTCAAGTTCACAGACTCGGCAGCCTCTACAGTCAGATTTCCTCCTGTGAGAGCACCTTGAGTGGTAGAAAAAATTTGGGCATTATCTGTAAGGTTGATGTTCCTACCTGTAAGCTGAATAGCGCCACCGCCCATACCGCTTGCATCAACCCTAGCCGCACCAGAGAGTTGAATATCTCGTCCGTTCTGAATGCCTGCATATCCCACAGCGTAGCCTTGTGGAGTCTGAGTGAGGTTAACCAAACCCGTCTCAACACTACCTAGCTCAATTCTTCCACCTGCTGCTGTTAAATTGCCATTATCAAGGGAAACATTACCGCCTACCAGTGCCAGGGTTTTCCCATCAGGGACTTGAAGCCCAGCAGGAGAGCCATTACTATTTAAGCCATTACTATTGGAGCCATTTATATTTATACTTGCCTGGGATTGGTTAACAATATCTCCTGGATTTGAGCCAAATTGCAGTCCTATCGGGACACTTACTGTTAACAAAGGGGTGGCTTGAGGATTGATGGCGCTAAATTCTGTGCCATCAGCAAACCTTATACTACTCGCTGTACTCGCTACAAACGAACCCCCAATATTCAAACTGGCATTTGCTCCAAACATGATGCCATTGGGGTTGATAAAAAATAGATTTGCACTGTTAGCTCGGATTGAACCATTAATAGTAGAGATAGATCCACCTGTGACTCGAGTAATGATGTTCTGAATATCAGGAAGATTGTTAAAGAAAGCTTCGCTATTATTAGGAACGGAAAAATCTCTGAAGCTGTGGAACAGGTTTCTTCCGGCTTGCGTTCCACCAGTGATAATACTCCTGTTCCCATTGGGTGTAACGATGGAATTGTTAGTCAGCGTTCTATCGGGAACGATTTGTGCTGTTACAGGGTACAAACCTAACAGCCAAAACAAGGCACTTCCACTCAAGATGCACAATTGAGAAGGGCAGGTTTTCATAAAGTAAATTCTCACCATAATCTTAAGATTATGGTGATATGGGCATCCTGACAATCAATTAAACTGATTTCCTCACATTGCGGTTCCGTTTCAGCACTGATACTGCACCCAAAGCTCCTACAGCAAGCAAACTAGCTGTAGCAGTTGGTTCGGGGACAGTAGCAGTGACAAGAGATACACTGAAGGTTCGTCTAAATTGTTGGTTTTGGATAGCTGGGTTAGCGACGAAAAACCGTTCATTGCTCCCATCGGAACGAGTTACCACTCCTTGTAGTTCACTATATCGACTTGTGCCTAAAGCAGTAATTAAACCGGATAGGGAATTACTCAAGTTAGGATCGGTGGAAGGAATGAACAAAGTTAATCTTTCTAGGCTATTGTCAAATGTAACATCGTACCTCAACCCACCGTTGCTAAAATTACCAGCAGTAGTATTGTCGGTGATAGTCGAATAGCCATAGCCAAATCCGGGGAAAACACCCACTCCTGTGAAATTGTTAGTAGTCGGATCGGGTGTAAGTAAAGAAGCTGTCAGAGTTCCAGACGAAGCAGAAAAAGGACTGAGATTGTTGTCAGGATTACCACTATCAGTAAAGTTTAGAATAGCTCCAGGGAACACTCCCACATAAGGACCCTGGCTGTTCGTGTTCTCAACAGAGGGGTTTAAAAGAAAGCTAACATTAACATTTGACTGAACATCCGAATTCCCAGAAAACTGGAGGAGTGGCGTGTTCAGTGGTAGTATTGGAATTGGATTTGCAATTGGATTTGCAATTGGATTTGCAATTGGATTTGCAATTGGAGATACTTGAGCTTGAGCAGTTGCCGGAAATAGACACGCTGCAATCCCGATCGCTGCAGCTATGCCTGTAACTTTTGTGAAGTTTTTCCTCAATTTATCTAAACTCGTTAAATCGTTCTTAACATTGCATCCATTACTTACAACTTGCTGTAAGCCGGTTACTGTCATTATTTTCTCTGATCGCATATATTACCTTTGTGCTAGAAATTACACAAACTTACCAGAAACAAATCCTAAGCTGATAAGTGCGGCAATTACAAGCATTAGTTGATTGACTTTATGAAAATAATATAATTCTCAGTAAAATTACAAATTAAAAGTATTGAATAGGACTTATAGACTGTACAGAATGAACATTATATACGTTTTATTTAAGCCTCATTTTCATCATGAATTTGTGATAAAGTCAGTATCTTATATTTTAAGTACTGACAGTGTCTAAATCCGTACTAGTTCTCTTTTCTAGAATCTTGTTGACATTAACTTCCACACCCATGTATTGCTGAAAACTCTACTCTGTCTGCTTTTCACTCTTTCTTCACGTCAAACTTAGGTTTTAGCGGGGTTGGTGTGGCTCATTATATACCAATAAGGTTGCTGTTAGTAGTGTTTAGTTATCGAAGATCCCCTCAACCCAACGCCAGATGCCTCAATGGTGGGAACCTCCGCACTGCACTGGCTCCTCTAAAAAAGGGGGATCATATGATGTCCGGTAGCAGAACCATTATAAAAGAACCTCACCCCCAACCCCTCCCCGCAGGCGGGGAGGGGAGACAAAGCACAGCTTTGGCGGGGTGGGGTTATTCTGGTATTTAAGGTTAATCGAACGGACATGATATCAAACCTTAACTGAACCGTATTGCATCATGCACAGAGAACAAAGAGAGAAAATTCTCTGTATAAATTTTTTTCACTCCCTACTCCCCATTTTGTTAACTCCTCAACGCCCGTAAAAACCGTTGTAACCCTCTAAACATACTTGACTTTTTCACGGAAGCAGGTTCTCCGGGTGTTTGAGGTTGTTTCTGCATTAGAATAGAATCCAGTTCGTCGCCTGATGGTCTGTTAGGTAATTCGGTAATCTTTTGATAGTCGTCGCCTTTGCGCACCCAGACTTCCCACAATCCGGGGTAGCAACGAAAGACTGCTGCTTCTTCAAAAATAGGACGCAGGTAATAGCAGGATTCAATAGTCTTGATGAAACGTTCGCGTATTTGACGTGCGGCGTAACCAATACCAACTATGCCTGCATCTTCCAAACGAGGATTTAACATGACTAGAGGGCGATCGCCTATTTCCTCACACAGCTTTTCTAACGGTATGACTTCTATTGCTGTTGGGGCAACAAATAAGAATATTTCGTCCTCTGGATAAATTTTTTGCTTTGCACCTGTTTTGCCACTACCGATGTCAGAAATTTGAAATGGGACTTCCCCCCACTCACGTTTGGCAAGGGCTGCAGCACCGGCATCAGGAAAGAATATTCTGATGTGGGAACCGTATTTTTCAAAAATTGGCAAAAATTGCTCTGCTATAGGCATCGATTTGAGTTCTGGGAAAAGCAACTCAACTTGTAATCTTTTATATCCATCTGCTAATGCTGCCTGGGTAGCTATCTGTGCCTGGGCGATCGCTTCTTCTAAAGTTGTGGGAAGTTCAGTCATTATAAAAAGTGAGGAGTTAGGAATGAACAACTTATCTGAAGACTAATTCTACAGGTGTTAGTCGCTCTAAAACTTGCTTTAACACCATTGCTGTCCAATCTACATCAGCTTCTGTAGTGTCGCGACCCAGCGTCATCCGAATTGCACCTAAAGCTGCTTTTTCAGAGTAGCCCATTGCTAACAGTATGGGACTAGGACTGAGTTTACCACTATGACAGGCAGCACCGGCACTGATACCGATGCCAGCTAGATTCATGTGTCGCACCAAAGTTTTGCCACTGAGTTTTTCACCATCCACATATTCTAAGCAGAAACTTACATGGTGAGGCAGACGGTGGATGAGATCGCCTGTAGGAATTAAACCAGGAATATCAGCTAACTGGGCAAACAAGCGATCGCGTAACTTGATTAATCGGGGTGTTTCTGTAGGCATTTCTTGCACAGCTAACTCTGCTGCGACACCAAAACCAGCGATGGTGGGTACTGCTTGCGTACCTGAACGCAGTCGCATTTCTTGTCCTCCACCAACAAGTAGGGGTATCAACTCTACACCCGGACGGACATACAATGCCCCTGCACCTTGTGGACCATAAATTTTATGACTTGAAATACTCAGTAAATCTACAGGGAGTTTTCTGACATCTACTGGTAGTCGTCCAGCAACTTGTACAGCATCTGTATGAAATAGCACATTACGCATGTGAGCAATATTACCCAATTCCTCAATTGGTTGAATTGTCCCAACTTCACTTTGACCGTAAATCACCGATACTAAGACGGTGTTATCCTGCAACGTCGCTTTTAAATCCCTTGGGTTAATCCTGCCTTTGGCATCCACACCTAAATAAGTGACTTGCCAACCCCACAATTCTAGTAAGCGAACTGGTTCGGCAATTGCTGAATGTTCAATACTGGAAATAATGATGTGTTGCGGTTTGGCATACAAACGGACAACTCCCATAATTGCTTGATTGTTTGCTTCGGTACCACCAGAAGTAAAGATGATGGATTCAGCGTCAGCGTTAATTAAACCAGCAACCTGCATCCTCGCTTGTTCCACAACTGTTGCTGCTCGTTGTCCCCACTCATGTAAGCTCGAGGGATTACCCCATTGTTGAGTGAGAACTGCCTGCATGGCGGCGATCGCTTCTGGGCGAGTGGGAGTGGTAGCGCTGTAATCTAGATAAATTTGCATAAAATCTCAAGTGAGAACACACCTAAAAAATTGGGATGTCTGGTAGCCCTGTTCGCGCAGCGTCTCCGCTCTTGAGAAGGGCGAGTGTCAAGGAATAAAAGGAATTGCCATTCGCCCGGTATTTATATCGGGGTGGTTTGACGTGAAGCTCGCGCCTTGAAAAGATTCTCTCCAGCAGACTTCACAGCTCGTACAGTTTTAACTGCTGTCAAAAATCTAAAAACAAAGTGTTCATACTTGCTATCATTCATACTAGTGGTCATGAGATACACAGTTTTTTGAACTGGGAAGCAAGCGCTTAAACCATATTGATTTTGTCCATAATCCACGGCTGTAAGCGCTGGGATATTATTTTTGGACAAGTAATCAGGTAGTTTTCATATTGGGCTTGTCCCAAGGGCGGAGTCGCACATGATTGGAGGTATGGGAATGTTGACCTTAAACCGCGAACAAGTAAGCTCGTCTGAAAGTGGGTTGATTGCCCCAGAGCGGAACTCCAGTAAGCTAGAAAACGTTAGCCAGATAGTCCTCAACGTGCAAACAAATTTGGACGACAAGTTAACACCAACTTAAGCGCCTGAATCCGTGTCTATGAGCGATCACGGTGTTGGCTCAATCTTAGACGTGGTTGCCTCTACCATCAGCATATACAGTTATTGCAAAATTCTGATAATCTTTTGGATAGCTATATAAGTATATTTTTATCTTTCTATAGTCAGGTGCTTTCTGTCAAACATTATGCTGCATGTAACAGTCGTACTGAACTAATTTTGAGGAAGATAGTGGGCTTGGATTAAAGCTATTGCTTCATCACACCATGTAATGCTGGTTGTGGCTGATAAAATGCCACGACGAATAGTCAACAGTGCAGGATAAGAGCGTTGGGGTTCCCCAATGCGATATGCCTGCACTGGCTCTCCGTCTTCTCAGGAGCACGCCTACGCTCCCTTGAACAGCAC
>JAQYWN010000328.1 GCA_029379265.1 Rhizonema sp. NSF051 | reverse complement strand
ACTTTAGGTAAAAAAAATTTAATCTTTGAAGATTTAGGTAAAATCATGTTAAAGCTGAAGCAAATAGATACCCAATTTGATCACATAACATCAAAGGTCATCTAGCAAATTTATCGAAATTTTTTTAGCTTTGAGAAAATAACTGATTGGTTTTGAAAAATTCATCAAAGTCCTTTAGTAACGGAGTTAGATATGACTTTAGCAAGTCCTCCACAAACAAAGCCTCTCACAGATGAAGAACTGCAAAAGATGAACGCCTACTGGCGTGCAGCTAACTACCTTTCAGTCGGGCAAATCTATCTACTTAACAATCCACTGCTGACTGAACCCCTGAAAATAGAACACGTCAAACCCAGACTCTTAGGTCATTGGGGGACAACGCCGGGTCTAAACTTCATCTACGTGCATCTAAATCGAGTCATTAAAAAGTATGACCTGAACACAATATACATTGCAGGTCCTGGTCACGGCGCACCTGGAGTGTTAGCTAACACTTACTTAGAAGGCACTTACAGCGATTACTACTCACACATCTCCCAAGATGCAGAGGGGATGAAGCACTTTTTCAAACAGTTCTCCTTTCCTGGTGGTATTCCCAGCCATGCTGCGCCAAACACACCCGGTTCCATAAATGAAGGTGGTGAACTCGGTTATTCTTTATCCCATGCTTACGGTGCAGTCTTTGACAATCCTGATCTCCTCGCTGCTTGTGTTGTGGGCGATGGTGAAGCGGAAACCGGTCCTTTAGCAACAAGCTGGCACTCCAATAAGTTTCTCAACCCAATAAACGACGGTGCTGTGCTTCCTATCCTGCACTTGAACGGCTATAAAATTGCCAACCCAACAATATTGGCAAGGATACCTCACAAGGAGTTGGAGAGTTTATTTATCGGCTATGGTTACAAGCCGTATTTTGTAGAAGGTTCCGATCCGGCAACGATGCACCAGTTGATGGCGGCAACCCTAGACACCGTTGTTCACGAGATCAAAGAAATTCAGGAAGAAGCCCGTACCAATGGCTTCAGTCAACGTCCACAGTGGCCGATGATTATCCTCAAAAGTCCTAAAGGTTGGACGGGACCTAAGGAAATAGATGGCAAGAAGTTAGAAGGTTTTTGGAGGGCACACCAAGTTCCATTTGGGGAAATAGCAAGTAACCCAGAACATCTCAAACGCCTGGAAGAGTGGATGAAGAGTTACAAACCCGAAGAACTCTTCGACGAAAAAGGTAGATTGATTCCAGAACTAGCAGAACTCGCTCCCAAAGGGCAGCGACGGATGGGTGACAACCCACATGCCAACGGGGGTCTTTTACTGCAGGATCTGAAGATGCCAGAGTTTGAAGATTATGCTGTAGAGGTCGATAAACCAGGCGCAGTTGTAGCCGAAGCTACCAAGGTGGCGGGAACATTCTTGCGAGATCTTTTAAAACTCAATCAGGAAAACCGGAATTTCCGCATACTCGGGCCAGATGAAACTGAATCAAATCGACTACAGGCTGTATTTGAGGTGACAGAGCGGGTTTGGGAAGCAGAAACACTTCCCGAAGATACCCACCTCTCTACTGAAGGTCGGGTGATGGAAATTCTCAGTGAACATACTTGCCAGGGATGGTTAGAAGGATACCTTCTCACCGGTCGTCACGGCTTTTTCTCCTGCTACGAGGCATTTATTCACATCGTAGATTCTATGTTTAACCAGCACGCGAAATGGCTGGAAAGTTCTCAACGAATTCCCTGGCGTAGACCGATCGCATCTCTCAACTACCTACTAACCTCTCACGTTTGGCGACAAGACCACAACGGCTTCTCTCACCAAGATCCTGGTTTTATCGATGTTGTACTGAATAAAAAGCCAGGGATTATTCGAGTATATTTACCGCCCGATGCCAATTCATTACTGTCAGTGACAGATCATTGTCTAAGAAGCCGCGACTACATTAATGTGATTGTTGCCGGAAAGCAACCTGCACTCCAATATATGAACATGGATGCAGCAATCAAGCACTGCACATACGGCATTGGGATTTGGGAGTGGGCAAGTAATGATAAAGGAAGTGAACCAGATGTCGTGATGGCTTGTGCCGGAGACATCCCCACCCAGGAAACTTTAGCGGCTGTAGATATGCTACGGCAACACTTTCCCGACCTCAAAGTGCGGGTCGTGAACGTGGTAGACTTGATGAAACTTCAGTCGGACACCGAGCATCCCCACGGACTTAACGACAGAGACTTCGATAGTATTTTCACTACAAATCAGCCAGTTATATTTGCTTTTCACGGCTATCCTTGGTTGATTCACCGTTTAACATATCATCGGAAAAATCACGATAACCTCCATGTCCGGGGTTACAACGAAGAGGGAAGTACCACCACGCCCTTTGATATGGCCGTCCGCAACGAGTTGGATCGCTTCCACCTTGTCATAGAGGTAATTAATCGCGTACCACAACTTGGTTACAAAGCAGCTTATGTCAAGCAGATGCTGCTTCACAAGCTGATTGAACACAAGGAATACGTAACTACGCATGGCGACGATCTGGCGGAAATTCACAATTGGATGTGGTCTTATTAATGGGAAATGGGAAATAGAAACTATGACTCATATCACGTTCGCTTAATTACTTATAGTTCGTAGTTGCGCTTTAGCGCCCTTAAAAATCATTGAGCGCTAAAGCGCAACTACAAACGTTATTATAAGTGTTCAACCGAACTCCAATCGGGTGAAAGGTTCATATCAATGAGAATTTTCATGCATTTTGTAGAGGTACTTCAATCTCTTCAACCCGCCACGCAGCATAGGCAAGTGCCTCGTAGATGTCGGCTTCTTCTAGGTAGGGATATGCTTTAAGGATGTCACTATTAGAATATCCGGATGCTATTAAGCCAACGATATTACCGACGGTGACACGTATTCCCCGAATACAGGGTTTACCGCCCATGACTTATGAGTTACGGGTAATTCTAGTAAGATTTTGCATAGCTTGTACCTATCTAATTCCTCAATCTTAGACCTGAGTCCTTACCAGCAGTCTAATTCTATAATCAGCCAGAAAAGGGTTTAGATATTTAGCGAGCTAAAAACTTGCTCGACAGTGAGCGATAGGTCAATATTGCTGAGAATGGGAAGTGGATCGATACCTGCAAGCAGTTGAATGCGTTGATTGGAGTGTACAGTCAAGATGCTGTCTTCTTCGGGAAGAATTAACCACCCTAATTCTATACCATTTTTAGAACAGTGTAGCAAGTTACGAAGAACTTTAGTTTGACTTTGGTTTGGTGAGAGAATTTCTATTGCCCAGTCGGGATGACTTTCAAAACGGTTGGCGATTCTCCCCGACTCAGTGCGGGGTATGCGTTGCCAACGAAACACGCTAACATCGGGAACTATGGTAGCACCGCCAAATGTACAACGTAGTTCGGGTAATGCTAAAGCGATTTTTTGAGGTTCCGCAACTTCGTTAATGGTGGTAACTAGTTTACCTTGAAATCGGCTATGTTCTCCTTGTGGCATGGGTTTTTGGTGAATTTCACCGTCTATGTACTCAGAAGCAGGTTCGGTTTCGGGTAATTGCAAGAATTTTTCTAGGGTGATGGGTTTGACTGCTGTCGTCACGATTGTTTCTGGCTCCTCTTCTCTTATATCGATTTTATCTAAGATACCCAAATCGTATTTAGCCAGGAAATTCGCCAAGAGAAGAAACGAGAGCCAAACAACTTGTTACAAAAAGGGCAGAAAGATGAGTCGATGTGCGATCGCTAACGCTTGAAGTCAGGAATCTCACGAATGTGGTTACTACTGAAGCTTTAGTAGTATCAAATAAACCTTAAAATATGCCAATCAAATCCTCCTTTTTCGATATCTACTGTCAGGATTAGGTCATGAACATATTTGTGGGTGGAAAGTACTGAGTGAGTCAATGAGGGACATGAGGCAAATAAGAAAGATGCGTCAGCCCTTATTCCCCACTCCAAAGACGTTCTACTCCCTACAGGAGGTCTCATCTTGACTAAACTGAAAGTTGGCATCAATGGATTTGGTAGGATTGGGCGGTTGGCGTTTCGCGCTGGGATTCACAACCCTAACATTGAGTTTGTTGGTATCAATGACTTGGTACCACCAGACAATCTTGCTTACTTATTAAAGTACGACTCGACTCACGGAAATTTTAAGGGCAAGGTTGAAGCAAAGGATGATGGCATTGTTGTCGATGGACACTTCATTCCTTGTATCTCCGTGAGAAATCCCGCAGAATTGCCTTGGGGTAAATTGGGTGCAGATTATGTGATTGAATCTACGGGACTTTTCACTAACTATGAAGGAGCGGCAAACCATATCCGAGCTGGGGCAAAGCGAGTCATAATTTCTGCACCTACTAAAGATCCAGATAAGGTTCCTACACTATTAGTAGGTGTTAACCATCAGATATTTGACCCGGAAAAAGATAGCATCGTTTCTAACGCCAGTTGCACGACTAATTGTTTGGCACCCATAGCCAAAGTTATCAACGATAACTTCGGTTTGACAGAAGGGTTAATGACCACAGTTCACGCTATGACTGCCACTCAACCCACAGTAGATGGGCCGAGCAAGAAAGACTGGCGAGGTGGTCGCAGTGCGGCACAAAATATAATTCCCTCTTCCACAGGGGCGGCAAAAGCAGTGGCATTAGTGCTGCCAGAGTTAAAGGGTAAGTTAACTGGGATGGCGTTTCGCGTTCCTACTCCTGATGTCTCGGTAGTAGATTTAACCTTTAAAACTGCCAAAGCGACCAGTTATAAAGAAATTTGTGCAGCCATGAAACAAGCTGCAGAGGGAGCGTTATCTGGTATCTTAGGCTACACTGATGAGGAGGTTGTTTCTACAGATTTTCAAAGCGATACCCGATCCAGTATCTTTGACGCTGGTGCTGGGATTGAACTAAACTCAAACTTCTTCAAGATTGTAGCATGGTACGATAACGAATGGGGCTACTCTCATCGCGTGATTGACCTCATGTTATCAATGGCACAAAAGGAAGGACTATTGGAACGTACAGCAGTCGCGGCGGCTTAGTACAGAACTGCATAAATTTAAGCTTTTGTTCGTAGTTGAGGACAGTTCGGAGGAGGAGCCAGTGCTGCAGGAGGGTTTCCCTCCGTAGGCATCTGGCGTTGGTTTCCCTCCGAAAGAATCTGTCCGTGCGCTTTAGCGCTAAAGCGCAACTACAAGCCTTTTATTCGGAGCCAAATTTATGCAATTCAAGTTCAGTTCTACAAAAATTTCATTCACTTTGACAACTATAAATAGCTTCTTGTAATAAATTCCTGTCTACATCCCACCATTCTTGTAACGTTGACAAAAATGGATACAATCTTGTATCGCCTATTTCTTTTGCAGCTTCAACAGATAATCTGCCAACACAGTTACAACATAGTTCTTCTATGAGTAGATTAATAACCCTCTTATCTTTTCTTTTCGCTAAACCCAGTAACGCTTCTCCACGAATCTCAGCTTCTGTATCTGTTTCACCTTTCTCATCTATCAGACGTTGAAATAAAGCATGTCGAATGATCGGTGTATCAGTTTCTATCATCTCACCCAATCCAAAAGTTGCCCAATTCCTGACATCTTCATCCTCATCTGTAGACATTTCGATGAGAGTGTTAATTGCCAGTTCATCTTCTTGGCATAACAAACCTATAACGACACCAAAACGAACATCAGCACTCAAATGATTTTTCAATTTGGCTAATGGTGCAACTCCTCTAGGATCTTTTAAATGCCCTATAGCTACTCCAATTGAATAGAGAACATCTATATTTTCTTCGTTTTCAAGCAGTTTGAGGAGAATGATTCCAGACTCATCAGGAAATGACCTTTCTGGTACTCCTAGCTGTCCTAAGATATCGACTCCCAATTCTCTAGACTTAGGATTTTTACTTTCACACAACCTTGATGCAGCCGTCAATACCTCATAATTGCCACGATATCTCAAAATCCACACAATATCCCAGAAAGCATTTTTATCTTTAAGAAATTTCCAAACAAAAAAATCTACCAATATTTTTTGTATTTCAGGTTTTTCCCCAATTATTGACAAGCAAAAAACCTGTCCTATGTAATGATTGATTTCTTGAATCTTCCTCAGTAAAAGTCCAAGTTCAATCAACTCTTCAGTACTTTTTTGGTCATTCGGTTTGTCTATACTAGAGTTTGCTTCTTTTTTCATCTTGTGTGCTAAAGCGCTATTGCCGTTTATTCTACAAAAAGGTGGACTATCATTTTCTCTTGTGTAATTGCTCTTGACTGAGGAGAGCGATCGCGGACTGTGTATCATGGTAATTTCAAAGCGACAATTAAAAGGGAGCATCCCATAAACGTTGAATGGGATAAACATCAAACTATCTCTGCTAACGGGACTTAAATATTTTTGATGAAGAAATAAGCCTCAAAACCTTAGAGGGCAAGGGAAATACACCAAATGCAGAAAAATGCCTGAAACCCAGATATATCAACATCTGTCTGTATATACGTTTGAGGTTCTTTTCTGGGTATCTTTTGTCTAAGTCCCACTATCAGGTGAAGATGTTCAAGAGTCGGTTCCAAGGCACTCGACGGGAAGGATAAGGATATTATTTTGGCGAAACCTGTACCCGACTCCAATAGCCTACAGTTTTGGTAGTCGGGGAGTTAGAAGTTTAGGGAAGAATATTATTTTGGCGTTTCAATCAACCCAATTTACAACCTGTAGCCCAGGAATTTGTTTAAAATGCTTGGTATTTCGTGTCACTAATGTAGCTCTATTTGCTAAGGAAATACTCGCAATTAACAAATCAGCTCGCCCTATTTTGCGTAGCTTTGACACCATACGTAAACGCTCAAATTCATCTGCTGCGCTTTGACTGATGGGAACAATTAAAAGTTCTGCCAATGATTCTTCAGTGCGAAACAAAAGCTCTTGCGCCCTTAATAAACTTTCATCGGTTTCGGCTTTGATCAGATACTCAATCCGTCCGCGTAGCATTTCCGCTTTTGTAATTATGGTAATTCCCACCTCTGAATCTTCAACAGTATTTAACCTGGCAATAACATTTGTATTTCCAGCGTAGAGGTGGGTTAGAGTATCAGTATCAAGCAAGTACATTACCGTTGCAATTACTCATTAATTTCAGAACGTCCTCTCGCTTGATAAATAGTTGTTCTCAATTCCGCAAGGGATGTGTCATCAGCAAAAGTTCCTGCCTGTTGAAGTAAAGTAGAATGGCTACTTTGAGAGCGCAACCAGTCATCAATTGCGACCTTCAAAAACCTCCATTCATTTTCGATTTTACGACCTGGCAGTTTCCCCAGCAAGGCTTGACGCTGTAAAGTTTCTACCGACAAACGCAAATATTCTGAAACCTCTTCAAGGGTGAGAACTTCTGGTAATGTAACTCGCTCCATAAGCTAACTCGCACAACGCCTTACTTAATACAGAATCCTAGCATATATCAAAGATTTGGCGTTTTCTGATGATTAATTTTCTCCTGCCGACTAGCCGCAAGAGAAAATTACGCTTTTGCATATCTCGGCATACCCTCAGAGGTATATTAAAGTGTCAAGAAGAAAAGACAGTAGAATCACTTATGAAAACCCAAAACAACTCGAGACAAATAGCACAAATTCTTCCTTTGTGGACATCTCGTGCTGTAGCTATATTTTTCTCCCTAGTTTTATTATCGGAGTCAACAGTCGCCAATGTTGGGGGTTATGGGTTGAGAATCGCACAGCAGACAGTACCTGCTCCGTCAGTTCCTTTAAGTTCAGATAAGCAACAGCGATATCAAGAGGGAGTCAAGTTATATCAAGAAGCACAGGAATTAAAGAAAAAAGGAACCAGGGAAGGATATCAACAAGCAATAGAAAAATATCAACAAGCGTTGAAAATTGTCCAGGAAATAAAATTACGAGCAGAGCAAGCCCAAATATTGATGAATATCGGGGTAGTTAACCTTTTGCTCTCAGAATATCAACAAGCACTGAAGTTATACAAGCAAGCATTAACAATCTGGCAAGAATTAAAAGAACCTCTTTTTGAAGCAAGTGTACTCAGTATGATTGGTGATGTATACAACCTCATGGGAAAACCGCAAGAATCACTCGAATATTTGAGTCGAAAACATCCGAGGGAACGTCAAAAGCCAAGATTTACGTACATCCTACTTTGCCACAGTTCAAAGCTACTACAAATTCAAAATCAACCTGTTGATGGAATTAGACAAAAAATCCCCAGACAAAGGATACGATGCCCAAGCAATTGAAACAAGCGAAGCTTCACGCGCTAGAGGGCTTGTAGAACTGTTAACTGAAGCACGCGCAAATATTCGTAAAGGTTCAAATCCGGAACTATTAGCCGAGGAAAGCCGCTTACAAGCTTTAAT
>JAQYWN010000327.1 GCA_029379265.1 Rhizonema sp. NSF051 | reverse complement strand
TCTTAAATCAGTCTGCCAATATTAGAGACAAGATTAAAATTTTATAGGTTAGCTACTTAACTTGCATTTTGGAAATATGGCTGAGGAAAAGTTTGTAAAAAAATATACATAATTAAATTAAAAAAACGCAGTATTGCTAAGTTTGTCAGTAAAGAGAGTGATATTTACCTCGTCAAAACTTTACTTGAAGGAGAAATTTTATCGGCAAATGAGTTAACTTTTACATTAGATAGCGACTCCGATGACTAAATTGAGACGTGAGAGATGTGATGGAATGAACCGCGCTTATCTACACCATGTTGCTATCGTGTCTAGAGTTTATTGACATATTAGACAGTAGCTGCTTAAAAATATAAATCAACGCTCTTCTGAATACTCTAGCGTCGCTGTATAACAGCGTTGGTCAAGAAATGCCAAAATAAAGGTTAGCACCCTAAAATTTAGCTTTACGAATTGTAGACCGTTTGCCATTAAACGCATTTCATAGGTAATTTCATGTGGATAGTCAGACTCGCTTTACGTCTCCCGTACACATTTGTCATCTTGGCATTAATGATTGTGCTTTTAGGTGTGGTGACGATACTGAGTACGCCAGTTGACATTTTCCCAGCAATCAATATACCAGTAGTTAGTGTAGTTTGGACTTACACTGGGACTACGCCGGAGGAAATGGCGCAGCGAATCGTCACAATTAGTGAACGTTCGATCACGACAACCGTTGGTGACATTGAACACATTGAATCTCAATCCCTGAATGGTGTCAGCGTAGTCAAAGTTTTCTTCCAACCAAACGCCAACATTGCCTCTGCAGTCGCCCAAGTCACCTCTGTCAGCCAAACAATTTTACGGCCTCTACCGCCGGGCATCACACCGCCATTCATCATTCAATACAACGCTTCAAGCGTACCGATTATCCAGATGAGTGTGAGCAGTGACACCCTGCCAGAACAAGCACTCAGTGACTATGCGACCAACTTCGTCCGCACTCGCTTAGCAACGGTGCAAGGAGCAAGTATACCGTTGCCCTTCGGTGGTAAAGCCCGACAGATCATGGTTGATATCGACCCGCAGGCAATGTTGGCCAAGGGTGTTTCTGCCCAAGATGTCACTAATGCTGTGAGCGCTCAAAACCTGATCCTACCTGCAGGTAGTGCGAAGATTGGCTCTCGCGAATATGGAGTCCGGATTAACAACAGTCCAGATATAGTGGCGGCTCTTAACGATTTGCCAGTCAAGCAAGTCAACGGTACAGTGATTAAAATCCGTGATGTGGCACAGGTTCGAGACGGATATGCTGTGCAAACGAACATGGTGCGCCAGAACGGACATCGGTCTAGCTTACTAAGTATTCTCAAAAGTGGTAGTGCTTCCACTCTGGATGTGATCAAACGCATCAAACAAGCGATGCCGCAGGTGGAAGCGATCGTACCGAAGGAACTGAAGTTGGCACTGTTATTTGACCAATCAGTGTTTGTTGATGCTTCTATCCAAGGCGTCATCAGAGAAGGTCTGATTTCAGCAGCTCTCACTGCTATCATGATTCTGGTTTTTCTGGGAAGTTGGCGCAGCACTGTGATCGTCGCCGTCTCAATTCCCCTTTCTATCTTGGTTTCAATCATTGTAACGACTAAGTTGGGGCAAACGTTCAATATCATGACCTTAGGTGGTCTGTCCCTAGCTGTCGGTATTCTTGTAGATGACGCTACGGTAGAAATTGAAAACATCCACCGCAATTTGGCACAAGGCAAACCAATTAAGCGAGCAATATTAGATGGTGCGGAACAAATTGCGACTCCCGCATTGGTAGCGACACTATGTATTTGTATTGTTTTTGTGCCAGTTGTGTTTTTAAACGGGGTGGCAAAATACCTGTTTGTACCCCTCGCAATGTCGGTAGTGTTTGCGATGCTAGCCTCCTACCTGCTGTCGCGGACTGTGGTACCTACAATGTCCCACTATTTACTGAAGCATGAAGTGGAGTTGTATGCGGAAGAGGAGGGGCATAATGGTCACGGGAACGGCAACCATCCGCCTTCGTACACATCAGTAGAAAATGGTCATGGTCATAGTAGCGATCGCCATTCACATACACAGACACTAACAGAAAATGGTCATGGTCATGGAAACGGTAACCATCCGCTTTCGTACACACCAGTAGAAAATGGTCATGGTCATGGGAACGGCAACCATCCGCTTTCGTACACATCAGTAGAAAATGGTAATGGTCATGGCAGCGATCGCCATTCACATACGCATAATGGTGGGTCATCTGACTCGACACAGACTAAAGAACCTGTCAAGAAAGATATCTTCTGGCGGCTGCACGAAAAATTTAATCATCAATTTGAAAAGTTTCGCAATTGGTACTACGGTATTCTCACCGCAGCCTTGAACCGCCGTCGGATAGTGTTTGTGCTGTTTGGCGCTTTTTGGGTAAGTGCCATAGTACTCCTACCTTTTGTCGGTCAAGACTTTTTCCCATCTGTCGATGGCGGTCAGTTTTCCTTACACGTTCGCGCCTTACCAGGAACGCGCTTGGAACAGACAGAAATCATCGTCAGCCAAGTCGAAGATGTGATTCGTCAAACGGTGCCAAAAGAGAAGCTAAACACCATTATAGATAACATAGGCTTACCTAACAGCGGGATCAATCTTACCTATGGTTATAATGGAGCCACAATTAGTCCAGCTGATGCTGATATTCTTGTCTCCTTAAAAGAATCTGGCTCGACTTATTCTTATATAAAGGATCTACGCCGGAAATTCAGAACACAATTTCCTGATTTGACTTTCTTCTTTGAGCCGGCTGACATCGTTACCCAAATTCTCAATTTCGGTTTACCTGCTGCTGTTGATGTTCAAATATCTGGTCCGATCAGCAACTCACAGAAAAACTTTGAAATTGCTAAAAAAATTGAAGGGCGAATGTTGCGCGTTCCTGGTGCTGTGGATGTCCACGTGCAACAAGTCATGGATGCTCCCTCATTGCGCGTAGATGTAGATCGTACAGAAGCTCAACAATTGGGGATGACTCAGCGCGATATTGCCAATAGCGTCCTGACTTCCTTAAGTTCCAGTGGTCAGGCAGCAATTAACCAATGGCTTGACCCTAAAAAAGGAGTCAGTTACACTCTTGCAGTCCAAGTTCCCCAGTACAAACTCGATTCCATTGATAGCTTGAAGAACCTACCTGTTAACAGTAGTCAAAACTCATCACCCCAACTTTTAGGTAATGTGGCTACGGTGAAACGGGACACGATCATGCAAGTCGTCAATCACTATAACGTTCAACCAGTCTTTGATATCTTTGCCAACTCCGAAGGTCGCGATCTTGGCGGAGTTGCCAGTGATGTGAATAAGATCGTGGATGAATATAAGCACCAGTTGCCGCGAGGCAGTCAAATCGTTGTGCGGGGTCAAGTGCAAACGATGAATTCTTCGTTCCTTGGTCTGGGATTGGGACTCGTATTCGCGATCATGTTAGTTTATTGCTTGATGGTCGTGAACTTCCAATCTTGGCTAGACCCTTTGATTATTATGATGGCGCTGCCAAGTGCCTTGGCTGGTATTGTGTGGATGCTGTTTGTTACCGGCACAACCTTCAGTGTTCCCTCGTTGATGGGTTCAATTATGAGTATCGGTGTGGCGACATCGAACAGTATTTTGATGATTACGTTTGCTAACGAACAGCGTCAAGAAGGCCAAAATGCTTACCGTGCAGCGCAGGCGGCAGGTTATACCCGATTGCGTCCTGTATTGATGACAGCTTTTGCCATGCTGATCGGTATGATTCCCATGTCCTTAGCTTTTGGGGAAGGCGGTGAGCAAAATGCACCCTTGGGTCGTGCCGTAATTGGCGGTTTATCAGCAGCAACGTTCGCCACTCTCATCTTCGTACCTGTCGTTTATAGTATGCTGCGGCGTCAACAACCTCGTCCCTTAGACGAAGACGACGAAGATCTCGCTCCCTCTGACCCACAAACTGCACTCTCCTTGTCATCATCACAGCAGAAGTAAGACCTATGGATTCTCAGCAACGCCCAACTCCTAATTCTCCAATGGATTCTCACCACCATCCAAATCCCGATTCTCCAGTGGATTCCCAACATCATTCAACTTCTGATTTTCCACAAGCAAAAAAAGCTTCTAAAAACCCAAAGCGCGGCATCGGTGGGATTGGTTGGGCTGTGTTGGGTGTTGTTGTTTTTGGCAGCTTGCTAGCTATAGGCATTTTGCCCAGAATAAGCCAACAGTCAGAATTAAAAAAAGAAGTTAAAGCAGAAAGCGCTGTTCCCTCCGTAGAGGTTATAACTCCCCAACGCGGGGAAGCTGCAACCAATTTAGAGCTACCTGGCAGTGTAGTCTCTCTTAACCAAACAACCATTTACGCCAGAACTAGTGGGTATTTACGACGGTGGCTTGCAAATCTTGGCGATCGCGTGCAAAAAGGTCAGTTGTTAGCCGAGATTGATTCACCCGATGTCGATCAGCAAGTCGCCCAAGCCCGTGCCGATTTAGCACAAGCTGAAGCCAATCTGGTTCAAAGTCGTGCTAACCTATCCAAAGGTTTTTCGGACTTAAAGCAAGCCCGTGCTAACCTCCTAATAGCACTTCAAACCTGGCAGCGATGGAAAGTCCTTTCACAAGAGGGCGTTGTGTCCAAGCAAGATGCAGACACAAGATATGCCACATACAAAGCCAACCTCGCCAGCGTCGAGTCGGCTGAAAATACTATTAATTCGTACAAAGCCAATGTCAACGCCGTCCAAGCTGCCCTTAACTCCAGTAGAGCAAATTTCCACCGTAATGCCGTGTTGCAGTCATTTGAGAAAGTGACAGCTCCCTTTACAGGAGTGATTACGACACGTAATGTAGATGCAGGCGTTTTGATTACAGCAGGTAGTGGTACTAGCACTAACAATACCAGCCTCTATACCATCGCTGCTTACGATACTTTAAATGTCAACGTGAGTGTACCGCAGACTTTAGCAGGGTCACTCCAAGTTGGTCAAACGGCAAAGATTTCCGTCCGAGAGCTACCGCAACAAGTATTTATCGGGAAGGTCATACGTACTAGCAACGCCATCGACCCAACGACTCGCACTTTATTGACTCAGTTAGAAGTGCCGAATACGGACGACATATTGCGACCAGGAATGTATGCTACTGCCATCTTCTCTATAGACCGTGCTAATCGTCCCTTAACCATACCTGCCAGTGCTCTGGTCATTAATGCTCAAGGCACTCAAGTAGCAACTGTTACCAACAACCAAACAATCCACTTTCAAAAAGTTGCTCTTGGGCGGGATTATGGAACTGAAGTAGATATTAACTCTGGACTCACAGGAAACGAACAGATCCTGATCAATCCTACAGTAGATCAAACAGAAGGTTTGCGCGTGCGTCCAGTTGTGCAAAAGAAGAAACCTCCAACGCAAGGAAAGTAAATTGGTATTGCAGTCCTATTTGTTGACTGTTAACAGTTAACGGTTAACTTGCATAAAATGTATCTGCTTGTCAATGAATACAAATACTTGATTTATCTGAAGAAAAAATTAAAATGTGGGTACAAAAAACCCAAATTGGTACGATAACCCCTTTACTGCCCTGATGACGCCTGAATCGGTTGCACACTCAGGCGATAGCCGAGATTGTGCAAAATAAGGCTGATGGTTCGCAGTTCCTTCTTTGCCTTCAGGGGACAATACCCGGTAAAGATTCTGGCGATTCAATCCCATTTTTTCCGCAAGGTTCGTCATTCCCGAACGGGCTTCCATCACGTTCCGCAGCGCTTCTAGAAAAAACGCCAAATCTCCATCCTGCTCGTACTCTTCAAGAGCAACGTCCAGGTAAGACTTTGCCATTTCCGGGTTCAGCAGCTGCTCAAGCACAACCTCGTCATGGTTTCTCAGTTTCCTGTTCATCCTGTTCCTCCTGATAAACCTGCCAATATCCCTTAGCCTTTTCTATGTATTTGTCCTGACTGTCTTTGTCCTGACTGTCTTTGTCGCCGCCACACAGGAGAATCACCAGATAGTTTGCAAATTCTCCAAAGTAAACGCGGTAGCCACTGCCAAAGAAAAACCTCAATTCAAAAACGCCAAAGCCAACCGACTTACAATCCCCGTAATTGCCTTGTTTGAGCCGCTCTACGCGCCGGATGATCCTTGAACGGATTACATACTACAACAGGCGATTTTGATGTTTTCCCGCTGCCATTTGGTTTGATCCGTGTTAGTATAAATTGCGTGCTTGGAACGCTGATTTCTGAGATCTGGTGGGTAAGCCCGAGAAAGTCGGTCAATTTTTGACCCCTGCCATCAATAAGATAATTGTATGACTTATCAGGTTCATAATAATCAGCTGCAGCGCGTTTTTCCAGAAGTGTAATATTTGTCCAACCACGTTTTGCTAACATTAATGCAGTAGCAAGCCCTGCTGGACCTCCCCCAACAATTAATACGTTTTGATCAGAATGCTTGGTTTCCTTTGCGGTAAAGGATTCTTTTGTAAGCATATTGTCGTTGGTTTTGGCGTTAACTATCACTTCTAATATATCAATCCTAAATTATTCTTAAGTCTTACCTGTTGACCGTTGAGTGTTAACGCTTTAGATCACAGAACAAATAACTTATCTACAAACTGAACAACACCCCACTGTCCATTTGTTAACCAAGAAGAATCAGATTTAGCCAATTTCTCAACAACGTTAGGTTTTATACCGACTACGACTTCCGATTTTAGGGTGCGTAAAGCTAGCATTGGAGTGGGAAGATAGCATACGATGTCTGCAATGTTAGTCGTGAAATTCCAGTGGCGATCGCCTAACAACCTACGGTAATTCGCATCTCCTTTCACTATCAACAAACTAGCAGCAGATAACTCACTTTTAAGAGCTTCGGGAATTTCCCAAAAGGCTAAAGGCGATGTCCAGAAGTAATCCTCACATAAAACTAACTGCCCTGATGCAATATATTCTTGCAACCGTCGGGCAACAACTATCGCTTCCTGGTTTTGAGAAGCTACTAAAAATTCTGTTGTTTCATGTACATCTTTAATCATGGCATCAGAGACGAAAGTTGGGTGCGGCTTAAGGTGCAGTTTAATTTGATTGGCGACACCACTACCTAAAAGAAAATCGACCAAACATAAGTCACAGATCAATTCAAACCCAGCATTGTCTACAACAAAGTCAATACGTTTATTGCCACTGCTTAACAACTCGATGACAATGGAAGCATCATCAACTAAAATATGAGCTTGTTGACTTTGAATATCAAAACGACTACGGTCAGTTTCCAGTGCCGACCAAAGACTTAAGTCAACTCGATTTCCCCATAAAGCGAAATACAGTAGTGCAATCAAAGCTGTTTGAGAAGAATCATCTTGATATGTATCTAAGGATTTATTGACTTGACTACATAAGGCAATTATTGATTCTATTGATGTTTCTAAACCCTGACGTTTTTGTAATGCAAATGGATCAACTCCTTGCCATTGACCAGGACGAAAATAATGAGTAATGTTTAAAATAAGTCGGTAAAAATAAGTCTCAGCAAAAAACCAAGGAACATCTAACCAGCGCTGTTGCTCGTATTGTTCTAAATATCTATCCCACGCTGGAAAATCTGCACCAGTGTCATTTAAAAGAGGTGGTACAGTTCCTGATGGCAGAATACTTGCTAGTTTCTCTAAATTTGTATTAACACCAGGTGGAAAATGATTTTCAACAGTGACTTGACGGGCAATCTTAGGCATCCGTTGAGTCACTGTAAACTCAGTAAAAGAACCGACTTCTGACCCCACAAGTGGTGGTGGCAGAGGTAATTTAGGGGTGTAGGATGTTGTCACCACAAATTTTCTTCTTCATGCGATTTTCCGCTTATATTTTATCAGAGTTGAGCCGAATGACTGTAAATTAAGATCTATATAGTCATTCGACGAATACATCTAAGGTGGTCAACCCCGTTTAGTAGTGCTGAGCGCAAGTTTTTATCCTATTCAAATGGAGCAAATGACAATTTCAAAGGAGTTGCGACTTTATTTGGTAGTCAAACTACCAGCTACAAAACGGCAATTTCCTGGGCAACTGCCACAACCTTCGCTCTTGTGTATATTTTCTATTTTTGTAGCCACAACTTTAGTCAAAAGCTTTTCTGGTAAAGGTTTGGTGCCGGATGCGATCGCCAATGCCCCAGACTTTCCTCCACGCTGTAGCACTTGCTACAGGAATAACAGTGATTCTACCCTAACTGGGTTTCCTATTTCCACAACGCATGGACTGACAGGAGCGCTAGGTTGCATAAGATACCTATGGTCTAACGCAGCGTGCAATAACTGAAAGTAAAAAAGAAACCGCTTGCATAGTGGTGTAGTCTATTGAAATGAAAACTGCTGTAGGATTGCTAGAGACTCTATTTAAAT
>JAQYWN010000326.1 GCA_029379265.1 Rhizonema sp. NSF051 | reverse complement strand
ATTCTTTTCATAGTAATTACTAATAGCTGAATGATTACGTTAGTAGCCAATCATTCTTTCTAAACGCAAATCCATATTTTTGCTAATATTTCATGCAGATAGAGGTTTTTAGTACATTTCCGTTAATAAGTACCGCCGATCCACAAACTTTGGAATACCTGCTTTCGGTAGCAATTGAACACGACTACCCAACGGGAAGAGCCGTTTTGATGGAAGATGCTTGGGGCAACGCAGTTTATTTCGTCGTTTCTGGTTGGGTTAAAGTTCGGCGAAATATAGGTGAAGATTCCGTTGCCCTAGCAATTTTAGGTCGAGGAGATTTTTTTGGCGAAATGGCGATTTTGGATGAATCTCCACGATCAACTGATGTCATTGCTCTTTCTCCTGTAAAATTGCTGAGCATTTCTAAAGAACGCTTTATTCAAATATTATTTAAAAACCCGCATTTACATCACCGCATGTTACAACTGATGGTAAGGCGTTTGCGGCATATTAATGTCCGTTTACAAATGAGGTCTTCTCCACCAGCAGTAAAACTTGCTCATACTTTGGTCAATTTGGGAGAAAGCTACGGGCAGGAATCATTCAATGGAAGAGAAATTTTTAACATTCCTTTTAAAGATTTAGCAGATGTTACAGAAATTGGTGTTGAAGAAACTACTAAAATTATGGAAAAATTGCATGATAAAGGTTGGATAAAAATTGACAGTACCAATCAGGTAGTCCACCTCGCTAACTTCAAGCAGTTGCTCAATTTAGCAGGCAAAGTCTAACAAGCAGATAGGGAATGGGGAACACGAGAATGGGGAATAAATAAACCTCATTCCCCATTCGCTATTACCCATAATCCAAATTGACTGTAGACTATTGACTATTAGACTTATTTGTAAAAGTACCTGGCGGAAGGAATTCGTTCAGAATTCCTTTGTCTTAGGAAATCAACAGACTTATGCAAGTAGTCTAGAAGTCTACTGGCTAATAACACATAATTACAGATGACTGAAGCAACTGCACGTCGCCTTAATTCCCGTATCCTGGAAAGCATACCGCTAATACATTACCAGGTGGAAATGCCCCAACCAGAAACGCACTTGTTTGAGGTTACTTTGCGCCTTGTAAACTACCCATCGTCAATACTGGATCTGAAACTACCAGTTTGGACACCAGGTTCCTATTTAGTGCGGGAATACGCCAAGCATTTGCAGGATTTTGCGGCTTTTGCAGGCAAGAAGCCTTTGTCTTGGCGGAAAATTAGTAAAAATCACTGGCAGGTTGAAACAAGTGGTTTTTCAGAAGTCATTGTGCATTACAGGATTTTTGCAAATGAGCTATCCGTTCGGACAAATCACTTGGATACAACTCATGGCTATTTTAATGGTGCAGGGCTGTTTTTGAGACTACCTGGTTGGGAGAAGCAACCAATTCAAGTCAATATCGTACCCCCATACCCAGAATGGCAGGTGACTACGCCATTACCATTAGTCACAGGAGAAGTCAACACTTTTTGTGCTTCAGATTTTGATACCCTTGTAGACAGTCCCTTTGAGATTGGTTGCCACGAATTGTATCACTTTGAGGTCTTGGGAAAACCTCATGAATTGGCAATTTGGGGACAGGGTAATTTTCAAGTGCAGAGAATAATTGCCGATCTCAAGAAAATTATTGAAGTAGAAGCGCAGTTGTTCGGTGGTTTACCATATGAACAATATTTGTTTCTGCTACACTTATTCTCTCAAGCTTACGGTGGTTTGGAGCATAAAAATTGCTGCTCACTCATTTATCAGCGTTTTGGATTTCGCGATCGCGATAAGTATGATCGCTTTATGCAACTCGTAGCACACGAGTTCTTTCACTTATGGAATGTCAAGCGCATTCGTCCCAAAGCGTTAGAAGTTTTCGATTACGACTCCGAAAACTACACTCCCTCCTTATGGTTTTGTGAGGGAACAACAAGTTACTACGACTTGTTGATTCCTTTACAGGCAGGAATTTATGATGCTAAATCATTTTTAAATAACTGGGGTAAGGAAATTAGTAAGTTTCTTAATACACCGGGACGCAAGGTACAATCTCTCTCAGAATCGAGTTTTGATGCTTGGATCAAGCTCTATCGTCAAGATGCCAATAGTGGTAATAGCCAAATCTCCTACTATTTAAAAGGGGAAATGGTATCCTTATTGCTCGATTTACTGATTCGCGCCCTGCATGGCAATAAGCGATCGCTCGATCACGTCATGCAGAAAATGTGGCAAAAATTTGGCATTGAAGAAGTAGGCTACACTCCAGAACAATTGCAACAAGTGATTGAATCTGTAGCGGGAATAGATTTATCGGATTTCTTTAAACGTTACATTGATGGGACTGACGAGTTGCCTTTCAACGATTATCTGGAACCTTTCGGTTTGCAGATAGTCGCAGATGCGGAGGAAGAACCTTACTTGGGAATCCGGGTAAATACGGAAAATGGACGGGAATTAATTAAGTTTGTTGATGCCAATTCACCTGCACAATTAGTGGGGATCGATCCTGGAGATGAGTTACTGGCAATTAATGGCTTCAAAGTGACAGCAAGTCAATTGAGCGATCGCCTTAAAGATTACCAATCAAGTAACATCATTCAAGTTACGGTTTTCCATCAAGACGAACTCCGCACCTTTTCTGTTACCTTAGATTCACCTCGTCCCACAAGGTATCAAGTGAAACTTGTTGCTCATCCTGACTCTCTACAACAGCAGAATTTTGCTGGGTGGCTAGGTGTGCCAATTACAACACTTAAATAAGGTTTACGGAAAAAGAAAATTTGGCTTTTTTCTTTTCCCAAGGGAAATCTACAATGTAAAATATTGAACTAAGGAAAATAATCGAGAACTGGAGAACACAATGGAAAAGTATGTATGTAACGTTTGCGCATACGAATACGATCCTGAGGTAGGAGATCCAGACAGCGGGATAGAACCAGGTACACCTTTTGAAGACATCCCAGATGATTGGGTATGTCCCGTTTGCGCCGCAGGAAAAGAGGAATTTGAACCAGTCGAATAAAAAATTCAAAATTTGGGGAGGAACATAGTTTTAGACATTAACCTTATTGCAGGGTGCAGCTATCTAAGAGGTATCAATAAAAAATGAGTTTACTTTGGGTGTAGAGACGCTTCAAGAGCTCGTCTCTACATTAATCAAAATTGTTTGTGTCGAGATGGACAAGCCAGAGCCACAAAGCGACGCCCGCAGATAAGTCCCACTCCTAAAAGCATCTAGGCGCATAGCTGAAAAAAAGCTGAATCTACCTAGTGGAAGAATAATTCCGAATTGTAGCTTTATTTTCGGGACTTCTGTACTAGCCTAGAATAGAAATAACTTGATCTTGAACATAGGAATTTTTTGTCTTTGCGACCTTTAAAAGTTGTTGTGGTTGGAGGTGGGGCAGCAGGTTTTTTTAGTGCAATCACAGCTGCTAAAGCCAATCGCCACGCTCAAGTCACTATAATCGAAGCCAGTCGCCAACCACTGGCTAAAGTCCGTATTTCTGGTGGCGGGCGCTGCAACGTCACTCACGCTTGTTTTGATTCGTCTGTACTGGTGCAAAATTATCCTAGAGGCGGGAAAGCTCTACTAGGTGCTTTCACTCGCTTTCAACCCAGGGATACAGTCGCTTGGTTCGCTAATCGGGGAGTAGAGTTAAAAACTGAAGCTGATGGACGGATGTTTCCAATTACAGACAGTTCGGAAACTATTGTAAATTGTTTGATGAATGCAGTAAAAGCATACAGCATAGAACTGCATACAGGAGTGCCAGTTGTTTCGGCACGATCGCTTCAATCATCCTCTGCTCAGTTTGCGCTGTTGTTGAAGTCAGGAGAGACATTGGAATGCGATCGCCTGCTTCTAGCCACAGGCAGCAATCCTGTAGGTTATAAAATAGCCCAAGATTTGGGACATAAAATTGAACCACCAGTCCCCTCATTATTTACCTTTAACATTCCCGAACCTAAGCTGTTAGAGTTGGCTGGTGTGAGCGTTGAGTCAGTGCGCTTACGTTTGAGTGTACCCGGAAAACCCCCGCTAGAACAAATTGGACCATTGCTCATTACCCATTGGGGTCTAAGTGGTCCTGCAGTATTAAAACTCTCTGCGTGGGGTGCTAGAGTATTGCGCTCAAGCAACTATCAAGCTACTTTAGCAATTGATTGGCTACCTGATCACCAGCATGAAGAACTACGAAAGAATTTGTTAGCAGTTAAGAATGAATGGGGAAGGAAACCAATAGGATTACATCGCGGTGTGAATTTACCTCACCGTCTCTGGCAATACATTATTTCCCGTGTTGGAATCGCCAAAGAAGACCGTTGGGCAGAATTATCTGCTAAGACACTGAATCAGTTGCTACAAGAACTTTCACAAGCACAATACTTTGTCAATGGCAAAGGAGCCTTTAAGGAAGAATTTGTCACTTGTGGCGGTGTCAATTTGAAAGAAGTCAACTTTAAGACAATGGAAAGTAGATTAGTTCCAGGACTTTACTTTGCTGGAGAAATCTTGGATATAGATGGTGTTACAGGTGGCTTTAACTTTCAAAGTGCTTGGACAACTGGAGATTTAGCCGGTTTGGGAGCGGTTAGAGATACCCGAGTTCTCTAAGGATACACCTGGCTTTGGGAGAGATGACACCCCTCATCAACGATAAATCAACTCTTTCGTTCTTATTTGAAGACGCGATCTGCCTTTGGCAGCAGCGAGTAGCGCTCGTTCGCATGAAAAGCGTCTCTCCTTGGGAGAAGACAAGGGAGATCGCTATCACCTGTGCGAGTCTCGTCTCGAAAAGCCGAGCAAATCGTTGGCGTGTGGGGTCTGACCCACCATTCGCGCCTCAGCATCCTCTAAGAAGTCGGGGATCTTAACTAAGAGGAATGACGGTGTTAACTAAAACTCCTGGTTCTCGCTGCATGGGCAAGACATCTAAAATATCGGTTTGAGAACAATATTTTAGATCTTCAAGACAATCTAGTCTTAATAAACGTTTGCCGTGACTTGCCAGGTGGAAAAGTTCCAACAAGTTGTCTTGCCACTGGGAGTAAAGTGCGATCGCACTAATTACTTCATCATTACCCGCTAATTCGTCTTGTGACAAGTTGCCTTTCTGCATTATGCTGTAGGCGATCGCACCCGCACAAACTGTGTCTTCTAGAGAAAAACTTCCTTCCCAACCCGAACCGACAATCCACACTGTTTCCGGTTGCTGTTGCCAAAGATATTCCACCACTGTAGCACGGTTGATTAAAGCTGCAGCTAGCACGACTTTGGCATTTTGTACTCGTTGTAAGGCACGGGTTCCATTGGTAGTACTGATAAACAAACGCTTTCCCTGCACGCGTTCTGGAGTGCAATCTAAGGGAGAGTTCCCCATATCAAAGCCTGTAACTTTCGCACCACCGCGTTCTCCAGCTCTTAACCGCTTTTCGGCAGGCCAAGATTCGCTCTTCTGCAAGAGTTGGTCTAAATCGCTAAAGACTTGGACTGCTTCACCGCCAACTGCCAAAACTGTCGCCATTGTAGTGGTAGCTCGCAGCACATCGACTGCGATCGCGCATTCTGGTACTTCATCTGTTGGGGTCAACTCTGGAGTATGGTAAACGAATAGCTTCATGTGCGGAGGAGACCTGATTTAATACGGACGACAAGATAACATTCATTTTAACCAGTGGATGTCACACTATGACTGAGGAAGACGTGCTGAGATCAAAGAAAATCTTTTCCTATGTCCTTTTTCCCCATGTCCTGTGTGTCCTTAAAACTACCAACCCTATCTATAAATAGCTATGGCACCTCTACCTGACTACCGTCCCAAACAGTTATCTGTAGGTCCTTTGGAAGCAGAAATTTTAAATATTGTTTGGGAACTTGGCTCAGCTACAGTTAAAGATATACATGATCGCATTCTCGCTGACCCTAATCGAGAATTAGCTTATACTTCTGTAACCACAGTCCTGCGTCGCTTAACTGAAAAAGGTTGGCTTGCCTGCGACACAAAAGGGCGGGCATTTTATTGGAGACCATTGTTAACAAAGCAGCAGGCAGATGTTATCAAAGCACACGAACAATTACAGCGATTTCTAGCGGTTGGCAACCCCGATGTGATTGCTGCTTTTGCAGATAGCCTCGATGACGCAGCAAGTGAGCAAATACAAGCGATCGCCAAACGTATTCAAGCCGCACGGCAAGCAAGGGAGGAAGAATAATGCATTTAATGATGATTTTAGCTACTTTAGCCGTTGCCTACTCAACAAGATACAAATGGACTGAATTTCAAGGTTCTTGGAGTGTAAGGTGGCGACAATCGCTATTTTTGTTTCTCTTTCCTCCCTTGCTCATTTTCATGACCGTCGTATCCCTGTTATGCATGGGACCTCAAGGTAAAATGGGCGGGTTACAAACAGGCTGGTTCAGCTACGTACTGGCATATGGATGTCTTGCTTATTTTCACATTCTGTGCATTAGACATGCGTGGCAAGGATGGTTGTCTGTCAAATCTGCCCGCAATTGTCCTGTAGTCAATTGTGCAGGCAGACAAGTCCGGTTGCTAAACACAGGTGCACTGTTTGCAGGTCAAATTGGTTTTTGGCACCCGGAACTCGTTCTCAGCGAAGGATTGTTACAAACTCTCTCACCAGCTCATTTAGAAACTGTTTTAGCACACGAGCAGGGGCATTATTATTACCGAGATACCTTCTGGTTTTTCTGGTTGGGTTGGGTACGTTCCTGCACAGCTTGGTTGCCCAATACAGATGCTTTGTGGCAAGAACTATTAGTCCTGCGCGAATTACGTGCCGACGCACACGCAGCATCACAGGTAGACCCCCTACTCCTCGCCGAATCTCTTCTTTACGTCGTCAGCAATCAGCCTGTATCCTCAGAAATTTGCTGTGCGGCATTAGGATCTTCTAGTGCAGATCGCTTAGAACAGAGAATAGATGCTTTATTAGCACAACCAAAACCAACCCCAGAAACTCAAACCCAGTTTTGGAATAGCTTCCTGTTAGCTTTATTACCTTTGTTAACAGTAATATTTCATACGTGAAGCTACAGACAGGATTAATAGCTGTTGCTGGAAATAGGTAATGGCTAAGAAAAATATGGTTAGCCAATTACCTATTTCCAGTTGATTCGGCAATTCCTACACACCTGACATCAAAAGCTAAAAAATCGAGCTTGGTCGCCAAAATCACCTTGGATTTTGTCGTAACCAGAAATGGGTTCAAAAAGATTAGAAGATGCGTTCTCTGACTTCGGCTCATTTGTATGCTGTGAGTCAAAGCCTGATTGCAGCATCTAAGCGTCTACCAACTCAGGGGAAATTCGCTGTGCCAGAAGGATTAACTTGCCAGCATCACCGACAATAACCTCACGTTTTGGATGTTCAGCAGCTTCAACGATCGCTAAAGCGACAAGGCTAGGATCATATATTGGAGGTGTTGGCATCGGCTTCACACCTAACTTAGTACGTGCTTTATTAAACAAAGGCGTGTTAATTCCCGCAGGCATAATTTCAGTCACGCTGATGCAGAGCTTTTCAGACATCAGTTCAACTCGTAAAGATTCTAAATCATTCAATTTCTGTGAAATGCCTTTCCGCTTTTTCTGTCTCCAAGACTTGATAATAAAGCATTCCTGCCAATAAGGCTCCGAGGATTGGTGCTAGCCAGAATAGCCACAATTGCTGGATTGCCCAACCTCCAACAAACATCGCAGGACCAAGACTACGGGCGGGATTTACTGATGTATTAGTAACAGGAATGCTAATCAAGTGAATCACTGTTAAACCCAAACCTATTGCAACTGGAGCAAAACCTATAGGCGCACGGCGATCAGTAGCACCGAGGATAATCATCAAAAACATGAAACTGAGAACTAACTCGGCGGTGAAACAAGCGAGCAAAGAATAACCGCCAGGAGAATGATCGGCTCCAAAGCCGTTAGTGGCTAGTGGATTTGAGCCAATAAGTCTGAATCCTGGCTTACCGGAGGCTACTAAATAGAGAATTCCTGCAGCTACTATCGCCCCAAATACCTGAGAGCCAATATACACGAAAAGCTCTGAAGCCGGAAAACGCTTTGCCGCCCAAAGACCAATGGAAACTGCAGGGTTAAGATGACAGCCGGAAATGTGACCGATCGCATAAGCCATCGTTAATACTGTCAAACCAAACGCTAAGGAAACACCAACTAATCCAATGCCTAAAGGGTAGCGTGTATTCTCAGCAAGTTTTGCACCAGTTGTTGTGAACGCTGCTGCTAATACTGCACTGCCACAACCACCAAACACTAGCCAAAAAGTTCCGATAAACTCTGCTAGGCAACGCTTAAACAGTGACATTTTATTAGCTCTAACAACAGATAATAAGTTATAAATAAATATTATCAATGGTTATAC
>JAQYWN010000325.1 GCA_029379265.1 Rhizonema sp. NSF051 | reverse complement strand
ATTACATATTCACAATAAAATATGCTGATTATCATCATGTACGAGGCATTTAGTGAAATGCTATAAAAAATTGAAGAAGGGAGAAGGCAGAGGGCAGAGGGCAGAAGGTTTCGTTCAGTCGGGGATTCTGACCCCGACTGAACTATAGCCACTGAACTCCCGTTCAATGGGGGTCTTAAACCCTTGTTCCCTCCGGTCACAGGCTCCAGAACAGGAGTCAGAATTCCCTTCTGCCTTCTGCCTCCTGCCCTCTGCCTTTCCTGATAAATATCTCCCCTAATCTTCGGATATACAGCTGGATATTTACGGATGCTAGGTGCCTAAGCCGACAATTTTGAGTTGGGCGAACACTAGTGAACGCAGCCTAGTAATAAACCTACATTTCGCAATTGCTGATTGCTTGCGACTCAAGCTTGTTTCATTCTTCATTCCGCGTAGCGGTGCAGGGGCGTAGCTGAATGGATGTATAAATTTACATTTTCCCTGATAGACATCTCCGAAAATTAATTATGCGTTCGTTGAAACCCTTGTTAGGGGCGAACAGCCGTTCGCCCCTACATCATTTTTGGAGATGTCTGATGATTAAATAACCATTCTTGGCGACGGCAGGCGCTACAACCTGAGCCAGTGCTGTTCAAGGGAGCGTCTGGTGAAGAATGAGAAGACGGGAAACCCGCCTCATGCCCGAACAGATCCGCAACGTGCTGCCTCGCCTTTGCGCTCTTTGTACGTGAGGCTAATTCATAGATGATGCAACGTCGGCACAAGGTTCTCCAACAACAATCAAAAAAATCTGAAGAACCCCTTGACAATATTCACTAGACTAGTCATACTAAGAAAGTTGCCAGTTGAGGGATCGTAGTTCAATTGGTTAGAGCACCGCCCTGTCACGGCGGAAGTTGCGGGTTCGAGCCCCGTCGATCCCGTAAAGAAGTGCTTAGGTTTTTTGTTGTCAGGTACTAGCTGCAAAGTACTATACTAAGCACGGATAAAAAATGGACTTTTGTTTAGTAGCAATAACAAGTATTATAAATAAGTAACCAGTATGACTTGAGCAACAGGTTAAGTCTGATGTTGAGAATAAATTTTACGCCTGAAGAGATTTCCAAGCTGCATTATGAAAGATATCATCATCCTCATCCATTAGTACAAAGAAAAATGGAAGCTTTGTATCTAAAAAGTCAGGGTATGAAACATAAAGACATTTGTAGTTTGTGTAAAATCGCGAAAACAACGTTAACAGTATATATTAAACAATATCAATTTGGAGGAGTAGAAGAACTAAAGAAAATAGACTATAAAGGGCGACCAAGTAAGTTGAATGAACAGAGTGATATTTTGAAAGAGCATTTTGAAAAATGTCCAGCCTCAACTGTTGCAGAAGCGAGCGATGCTATTGAGAAAATAACTGGTATTAAGCGCAGTCCAACGCAGATAAGAGAGTTTATGAAAAGAAATGGTTTGCGTTGTTTAAAAGTGGGGTATGTGCCGGGAAAGTCGGTAGAAGCAGAAAAAATAAAAGAGGTAGAAACATATAGACTTGAAAAGCTAGAACCCTTACTCGAAGAGGCTATCAACGGAGAAAAAGCTGTTTTCTTCGTTGATGCGGCACACTTTGTGCATCGAGCATATTTGGGATTTGTATGGTGTTTTACAAGAACATTTATCTGTTCACCTTCTGGACGAAAACGATTTAATGTTTTAGGAGCAGTTAATGCAGTTACAAAGGAAATAATAACGGTGACAAATGAAACTTATATCAATTCAGAGAGTCTGTGCCAGTTGTTATTCAAGTTGGCTAATTTGGAGCTAAGTATACCAATTATTATTGTTTTAGATAATGCTAAGTACCAGAAGTGCAAGTTGGTACAAAACTATGCAGATGCATTGGGCATACAATTATGTTATTTACCCTCTTATTCTCCACAGTTAAATTTAATTGAGCGTTTTTGGAAGTTTATCAGAAATGAATGTTTATATTCCAAGTATTATGAGAGTTTCGCTGATTTTAAAGCAGCAATCTCTAACTGCATCGCCACTGCGAATACTGATAAACACTCAAAACTAGATAGCTTGCTGACTCTTAAATTTCAAACCTTCAAGAAAGTCCAGTTTTTAACCGTTTAGAGTATACATGAAAACCTGAGTTAAGATGGTGGATGTTATATGGAAGAGAGAGTCTACCGAGAAGATTGATTCTTTACTTTTACAAGCATCCAGATTTATATGTGGAATAAATCTAAAGTAGGAAATCCACAACTCTCAAGTACTCCGCAACTTCTGTGGGGTCAATCTAAAATGTAAAATCCAAAATTCAAAAAAGTAGAATGACTGTTAAAGTCCGTATTGCTCCTAGTCCAACTGGAAATTTACACATTGGTACAGCTAGGACAGCTGTATTTAATTGGCTATTTGCTCATCACCACGGTGGCGAATTTATATTGAGAATCGAAGACACAGACTTGGAGCGATCGCGTCCCGAATATACGGAAAATATCTTACAGGGACTCCGTTGGTTAGGATTGCATTGGGATGAAGGGCCATTGTTCCAAAGCAAACGTTTAGAACTTTATCAAGCAGCAGTACAAACGCTCGTAGACAAAAAACTTGCCTATCGCTGCTATACCACCACACAAGAACTAGAAGCGCTGCGAGAAGCACAAAGCGCAAAAGGTGAAGCTCCACGCTATGACAATCGTCACCGCGATTTAACACCAGATCAAGAAGCTGCGTATCAATCTGAAGGACGCAGCTTTGTGATTCGCTTCAAAATTGATGATGAGCGAGAAATAGTCTGGAACGACTTAGTGCGGGAGAAGGTGATTTGGCGAGGGAGAGATTTGGGTGGTGATATGGTAATCGCCCGTGCTTCACTAGATAGTATTGGTCAACCTCTGTACAATTTTGCAGTAGTGGTTGATGACATCGATATGCAGATAACCCACGTGATTCGGGGAGAAGATCACATAGCTAACACCGCTAAACAAATTCTGCTGTATGAAGCACTGGAGTCAAAGGTGCCAGAGTTTTCTCATACGCCCTTGATATTAAATCAGGAGGGACGTAAGCTTTCTAAGCGGGATGGGGTAACTTCTATTTCCGACTTTCAGCATATGGGCTTTGTTTCCGAAGCTTTAGTAAATTATATGACATTGTTGGGTTGGTCGCCTCCAGACTCAACTCAAGAAATTTTTACTTTGGAAGAAGCAGCTCAAAAGTTTAGCTTTGAGCGCGTTAACAAAGCAGGTGCAAAGTTTGACTGGGCTAAGTTGGATTGGTTAAACAGTCAGTACCTCCACGGAATGGACGTAAAGAAGCTGACGGATTTAATTATTCCTTACTGGGAAGAAGCCGGGTATCAATTTACCGGAGGACGCGATCGCGCTTGGTTGGAGCAACTTGTGGTTTTAATTCAGCCCAGTCTAACTCGTTTGAAAGATGCTGTAGACCAGAGTCAATTATTTTTTACTGAAGTAGTTGGATTTAGCGATGAGGCAAATACACAATTGCAGCAACAAGGTTCTGCCGAGACTCTCAAAGCAATTCTCAGAGTCGGGGAAAATCATCAGCAACTGAGCGAAACGACGATTCAAGACATGATTAAACAAGTCATCAAAGAGCAAAATGTCAAAAAAGGCTTGGTGATGCGATCGCTACGTGCAGCGTTGACTGGAGATATGCATGGTCCTGATTTGATTCAAACGTGGTTATTGCTGAATAAAATTAGTTTGGACAAACCACGCTTGCTTCAAGCAAGCACAGTTGTGTAAGATTCTCATTCCTTGTTGTCGCACGATTGATAACTATTGTAGAGACGCGACATATATAGTACAAAGCATACAGTTAAAACGCGCGCGTCTCTCACAAATAAATTTTCTTTCATCAACTCAAAACCCTTAGAGTATTGGGCTCGGACTACTACACATAGTTAAATACCCTCACCTTGGGAACTTATTATGTAAAATTAGTGTCATTGAAAGCACTGAGAAAATAATGTAGTCAGAATGCCGACAAAAGTAGTAAACTCAGGGATAAGATTATCATTATTGATAGTAACGCTAGCGATCGCATCAGTAATTAATGGCACAGCACAGGCTCAGAAGATACCCTCACTTATGCTTTTTGGAGATGTTTCCATTGGAAGTGGGTTTTCTCCAGACCCCCTGACAGTTCGCGGTATGAGTGGTGGTAATATAACTGGAAAGCAGATTGCTGGTAGCTCTGAAACTCCTACAGGACCATGTGTCGGATTTTTTGATGAAAAACCAGACCACACCTTGGTACTAACTAGTAAATTTGGTTACTTGAGTTTGGTAGTGAAAAGTCCAGATGATACGACTCTAATTGTAATTGGTCCTGGCGGTACTTGGTGCAATGACGATTTTCAAGGGAAAAATCCAGGAATTGTTGGTGAATGGCTTCCTGGGACTTACAAAATTTGGGTCGGTTCATATAAAAAAGAGCGGCATTTCCCATATAGCCTAGAAATTACGAAAGCAAAGTGGTAATTTGAGCTATGCTGCAATGCTCCGACGCTTAAAAACGTGGGATTGAAACTTGGACGTCTTGTAGAAGAGATATATAGCCCACCCACACGCACCTCTCACTGTCACAATCGGTTTTTTTCGGATTTTGATTCACGATCAAGGCAACCATTTATACCAATACTAACAAATTCCGCATGGCGACTACCAATCCCAAATCTTCAAACGTCCAAAATTCGGAATGTAACAATTTAGGGTGCGGAACGTAGGATATAGCGCATCTCAACACAAATTTTTCCCGAAGTACGCTTATTTTTTATTTATACCTCTTACATAGTAGCATAACTGCCTTTGTTTGTAATATCCAAGATACTGATATTACTAAGTGTAAAACACGAGACTCGTTATGTATGTACAAGGATTGTTCAAAGAGCCTTCCCCTCTGCCAAAGGTTAAGAAAAATTGATTTTTGCCAGAAGTCCAATCATTAGGTATAGTCCAAGGGAGCAAAATTAAGTTAAATTTAATTAAGATTCTTAATACTGTTTTGGTTTGCCGACGCTAGAAATAGCTAGTCAGACTCTATTGGTCACACGTTTAGATAAAAAATGCAGTTATAGACATCGATTTAAAAGCTCTGTACGAGGCTGCTACTGCAACTGAATGGATTTATCGTATATGCATCTAGAGGCGAAATAAAATGAAATTCTCCTGGAAAGTCCTACTACTTTGGACATTGCCAGCTTTGGTAATTGGCTTTTTCTTTTGGCAAGGAGCATTTGCTAATGTCCCATCAGACATGAGTAAGAATGCTGCCAATACTCGGATGACCTACGGTCGCTTTCTAGAATATTTAGATGCCGACCGAGTCACCAGTGTGGATCTTTATGAAGGCGGTAGGACAGCAATTGTGCAAGCCGTTGATCGCGACCTCGACAACCGCGTACAACGAGTACGGGTAGATTTGCCTATTAACGCTCCCGAGCTGATTAGCAAGCTCAAAGAAAAAGGAGTGAGTTTTGATGCCCATCCCATGCGGAACGATGGAGCAATCTGGGGACTGTTAGGCAACCTGATTTTCCCGATATTACTGATTACCGGACTGTTCTTTTTGTTCCGTCGTTCTAGTAATCTTCCAGGTGGTCCCGGTCAAGCGATGAACTTTGGCAAATCCAAAGCACGCTTCCAAATGGAGGCAAAAACTGGAGTGAAATTTGACGACGTAGCAGGTATCGAAGAAGCGAAAGAAGAGCTACAAGAAGTTGTCACCTTCCTGAAACAACCAGAAAAGTTTACCGCAGTTGGCGCACGCATTCCTAAAGGAGTGCTACTAATTGGACCTCCAGGAACTGGGAAAACTTTGCTAGCAAAAGCGATCGCCGGCGAAGCTGGTGTACCCTTCTTCAGCATCTCTGGTTCGGAATTTGTGGAAATGTTTGTCGGTGTCGGTGCATCCCGCGTGCGCGACCTCTTTAAGAAAGCTAAAGACAACGCTCCATGCATCATCTTCATTGATGAAATTGATGCTGTTGGTAGACAAAGAGGTGCTGGCATTGGCGGCGGTAATGATGAAAGGGAACAAACCCTCAACCAACTGCTCACCGAAATGGACGGTTTTGAAGGTAACACTGGCATCATTATTATTGCCGCTACCAACCGTCCCGACGTATTAGACGCAGCATTACTACGTCCCGGCCGTTTCGACAGACAAATCATGGTAGATGCACCAGACATCAAAGGACGTCTGGAAATTCTCAAAGTTCACGCCCGTAACAAGAAATTAGATAAGAGCGTTTCCTTGGACGCGATCGCTCGCCGCACTCCTGGTTTTACAGGAGCCGATTTAGCAAACCTGCTGAACGAAGCCGCGATTTTGACAGCGCGTCGGCGCAAAGAAGCTGTCACCCTAACAGAAATTGATGACGCTGTAGATCGGGTAGTCGCTGGTATGGAAGGAACTCCCCTAGTCGATAGCAAAAGCAAGCGCTTGATTGCCTATCACGAAATTGGACACGCTTTGATAGGTACACTTGTCAAAGAACACGATCCTGTACAGAAAGTGACCTTGATTCCACGAGGACAAGCTCAGGGTTTGACTTGGTTTATGCCAGATGAAGATCAAGGGTTAATTTCTCGTTCTCAGTTGAAAGCTAGAATCACAGGTGCTTTGGGCGGTCGTGCTGCGGAATATATCATCTTTGGAAATGCGGAAGTCACTACAGGTGCTGGTAACGACTTGCAACAGGTGACTAACATGGCACGCCAAATGGTAACCCGGTTTGGGATGTCTAATTTAGGTCCCCTGTCCTTGGAAAGTCAGACAGGAGAAGTGTTCTTAGGTCGTGACTGGATGACGCGCTCTGAATATTCAGAGTCGATCGCAGCTCGGATTGATTCCCAAGTCCGCACTATTGTGGAAGAATGCTACGAAACAGCAAAGCGGATTATGCGTGAAAATCGTTCCGTAATGGATCGTTTGGTAGATCTGCTTGTTGAAAAAGAAAGCATTGATGGTAACGAATTCCGTCAGATTGTTGCTGAGTACACTGATGTGCCAGAAAAGCAACAATATGTTCCTCAGTTGTAATTGGCAAATTTTGTTCTTGCCTGTCATTTGTCGTTAGTACAACGTTTCAGCCTTTTGGTTCGTAGTTGCGCTTTAGCGCTAAAGCGCAACTACAAACGATAGACACACGCGTCGTCCGTTGTCCCTGAATTATTCTGACTCAAGACTGATTCCCGCAAATTTTGCCAATAGTCTGGAGTCACTTCCAAAAGAAGCGGAATCAATTCCTTCACGTAATAAAGCCTCTAACTTATCTTGTGCCTTGCGTTTTTGGTCTTGCTGCACCAAATATAAGAAATATTCGCGCCCTGTTATTGTAAGCACCTGCCGTCACCTGTGCCTCAACATAAACGCGTACCTCATCGGGTAAAACAATGTTGATATTCATTGGTTTTTAAGTTTAGCTATGTCTATTTTAGAGTTGGAAGATAACAGGTAAGTACCTGTGCAAAATTAAGTTCATACTCATTAATCAGCAATTTGAATTTCATCAAGTTGAGCGATCGCCACATCCGCACCTCGAACATTCTCTGACTTGTTTATCCAGGTAATACCAATGCAACCTGCGGCTTTGGCGTTGCGTGCCATTTGCATATCACCTACAGAATCTCCTACCATCAGTGTGGCGTCAGGTTCTACGCCCAATGACTCGCAAGCTTGCAAAAATAAAGCAGGATCTGGTTTACTTGGTCCTTCATCGACACCCATAAGCAATTGAAAGTAATCATTTAACTTATGATGGTTGACAAAAGTACGTACTTCTAATGTTGTGGCAGCAGAAAGAATACCAATTTTCAATCCGGCTTGCGATAGGTTTCTGAGGACTTCCACACTACCAACATACAAAGGTGCAGGAGTTGTACCAATGTATTTTTCCGCATCCGCCAAAGCTTGACGGGCGATCGCTAACGACTCAAACCACCCCCGTCCACTTTCCGCAACATATGCTGCTATTGCGACTTCTGTTTCACGACGACTCGCGACTGCGATTAATCCGGCAGGATCGAGAGTCTTGCCATTAACCCCAAACGCCATCAACAGTGGTTCCCCAGTTCCCGGAATTTGAGCGTCTACTATCCGTGCGCTTTTTTGGGCAAGCGATCGTAAATAACCTTCTGAATCTTCCAAGGTGCCGTTTTTGTCAAACAAAATCGCTTGAATATTAGAAAAGCTGACATTTCTACACTTAATAGTTACCAAAAAATATCTCCTCAGTTGTTTCAGAACAAGAGTTCACTTTCCGCAAATTAAATCGAAAAGTGCAAATAATAGGCAAACGCCTAGAGTGAACTAGTAACGTCAAAAGGTATTTGGATTTCTCTAAATGGATGTGAACTTTCCTCAGCTTATCTAGAATCACCTCTGTTGAACATAAAAATATTTAATG
>JAQYWN010000324.1 GCA_029379265.1 Rhizonema sp. NSF051 | reverse complement strand
GCAAAAAATAGTTGCAACAAATGCTAATGGAGTATTAGATTCTACGCTATTAGGCGAATCTGGTGATACTGTGGTGCAATTGCCGTTTAATCCTAACTTGGTGATTGATGCAAGTCAGGGTAAAACATTTCGAGTTACGCTGACTGCGGGTGTCACTATTCTTCCGCCAGTTAACCCGACGGATGGACAAGAGATTCATTTGGAGTTGACTCAAGATGCGATCGGTGGAAGGACTTGTGTTTTGTCACCTATCGCTTTTCAGTTTGGTGTGAATTTGACTTCGGCAAATTTTGTGTTGAGTACGACGGCGAATGCTACTGATTTTACAAGTTTTAAGTATCGAGCTAACGTGGCGAAATGGGCGGTGCTAGGGCTGATGAAAGGATATTAAAATATGATATACTGATTGCATTGATTTTTAAAAAAGTAATTCGACGAAAATGCCGCTTACCTGCAAACTTAGGCGGTATTTTTATTAAAAATGCGATATACTAATTGCAAATCTTGTTGAAATACATGGATGTTGATTAATCGCTCTTGTGGGAAGACTAGGGCGATTTTTTTATTTTTAGCTGGCTTGAGCTATTCTTACTAGCCAATACTTTCAGCGTTTTTTATACCTAGTTAGCTGGGGTTAGGTTGAGCGATCGCCCCTCATCTTACACAACAAAAACCGCGCTAATATTTATTAGCGCGGTTTTTGTATTCCCAGTTAGACACCTTGGGATTAATTGCATTTAGTCAAAGTTATTCCCTTTGATTTTGCTTCTAAGACTATTTTTTCAATTGCTGTTTCAAGTACATCAATAATATCGATGTAGTCAGCGCGAGTCATTGGTGAAGAAGGTGGAGCTAGGACTAATTCTGGCTGTAGTTTTTTCATTTTATTTCTGTTTTAGATTTATTGATATTTTAGCTGTTTTTGTTGTAAACTGCAATAAAATATTGGAAAGTGCTTGGTGTTGGACAAAAGAAAACCGCGATACACTGGTGGGCGATCGCGGTTTGGCTATTTAGGGATTACTGGTAATTATTAGAAGTCGTCACCACCACCAAAGTAGCCGAGATAAATCCAACCTGTTATGTATGCTAAAATTTCACTTGTTAAAAAACTTGTAATTATTTTCAAATATTGACCATCTAGAAAAAACATAGCAGAAACAATGATATTTATAAAAATTAAAACTTGACCCCAAGCCCCTTTATAGCACTCTAAACGGCAAACGTAGATATCTTTAAGCAATTCTTGAAAAGTGGTCATGACTTTTTATGATAGCGATTACCGCAAATCTTTTAAATAATATTGTAGCGATTTTTGTTGTAAACTGCAACAAAAGCTATTTAAGGGGGAACGCTCTGTGTTTTGTAAAATAAAACCGCGAAAACACTAGAGGCGATCGCGGTTAAAGGACTAAATGTGATGGGAAAACTTTAGAATCTAGGAAGTTTTAAGGCGTAGATTCCTTGAAACTTTGCTTGCATCCCTTCAAGAAAAATTTGATGACTAGACGAGGCTTCCATGATTGTTAACACAGCAAGAATGTGGAACTGTAAGGCAGTGAGCAGTTCGCCATTGAAATGTTGGTGCTGTTTGTGAGGACGCCTGCCGTACATTAGTGGGTTGACTTCATCGAGGCGAACACGGACATCTTTAGGGAAATAGTCGTAAATATGATCATTGATAAAAAAAGCGCATTGAATATTTCCCTGTCTATAAGTTGTCAACCGTTCCAAGTGTCTCCAGAAATCTTCACCGTATCGCTTTTCCCACTTCTTAGGTTTTTCTGGTACCAAAGCAAGAATTATATCTTCGCGGGTTTGATAAATTGGATTTTTGCCCGTCATTATCCATTCTTCAATCCACTCTTCTACCACATAGCCAAAATCATCAGAAAGCCATATCCCAAAACGACTTGCTAATTTTGGGTGTATCCATGTCCCCGAGTCATCCCTAAACCTTCCTGCTTTAACTTGCACTAATCCCCAAAAATTCTGTTCTTTTGCAAAAGCGGGTTTTCCCACCTTTGGCAATTCTTCTTTTTCTGCAACGATTTCAAGCTTTTTAGCTAAATGAAAAATGCTTGTTATTGTTCTTTCGTTAGAAAGCCATTCGAGTGCTTTTCTTTTTTCTTTATTTTTTGCATTATGTGCGCGGCACATAGCAGTTGCATCTATGTAACCATCGCTTTTATTTTGAGAAATAATAATTCCGTTTATTTTGCGCAACAAATTTGTAGTAGAATCTTGATTAGCCACTAGATTTACCTTAGATAAATTGACTGGTTAGCGGTGCCGGGTGTTAGTTCCACTTCGGCGATCGCGCCTTTAAATTATACTTTAAATTAAAATATATTTACAACAAAGCGAAATATATGATTTACGTTTCTTTGCTTTGGGCTTTGCGTGATGGCTACTGGACGACTGATACTCAAGAAACTAGGGATAGAATAGATGATTCTGATAATTGGTACTATATGGATGAAGAGACGTACAAACAAAACATAGCAAAACCATAACAACGATCGCCCCTTAAAGTCTACTCATCTATATATTGCAATCCTCAACAAAATCCTAAGAATTCTTCTCATCAGCCGAAGTCTCATCCCCCTCGCTAGGCGGTGGCACATCGCCACTTCCCACAGCATTCTCGCCACTACCACCAAAATCACCCAACCCATCATCAGGTTTAGTCATAGTCCAGTCGTCACCAAAAGTCCTCTTAACTAGTTCATCAGAAGGCTTTAATCCAATATCGATGAGTTTCTTCCAACAATCTGCCGTGATATTTAACCTATCTATCTCAGCTTTTAGCTGCTCTTCCTCTGAGGTTTCGTTGGTCGTCCATGTGCGAATATCCGGGGGATTTGCGCCGGGGTAATTGAGTTCTGCTATCCAATCCCACAAAGGCGCGATCGCTGCATCGAGAGAAATGCAATGCTTGTCTATGATATTGGCTTCGCGATCATCTACCTGACTTTCACCAGCGGCATAACTTCCTGTTCCTGATTCAGATTGCGGTACTTCACTGAGTGCTGCTTTTGACATTTGATTGTCAGATTCTTTGAAGAGAAACTGCAATAACTCAGGACTGCTATTTTTTACTTGGTCAACGATCGCTGCCTCGAATCCTTTTATGCCTTCAAAGTATCCATTTGGTGAAACAGCTTGAAGAAATCTACGCCATTTTAGTAAAACAGCGGATTGTTCTTGGTTTGACTCATCATACGTTTCGGGGTGTGTTGCAATGATTGGTGGTGAACCAACGCGCCCACCTTGCCTGATTAACGAATCTCGACAGGCATTTTTGGTAATCCACCAGGGGAAGTATCGCCAAGCTAACCCAAAACCAAAAGGAAAGCTGTTGGAACCAAATGTATAAATTAAGAATTTTTTCTCAGGTACACGTTCGCCCCATATGGGGTGTGCCTTGGTAAGTAGGCGAACTTCGTAACCGAGATGCATTGCATATTTGGTATTTTTGTTGTTGGAGTCTATGCCAGAGATCGGTACTGAGTTACTTGTTTGAGGTTCCTGAAAAGTAAACCGCCACCAAGGGATGTAGTCAAATACTGGAATCAATAGTGAGTCTTGCTTCTGCCATTCTTTGAGGTACGCAAAGCCGTTTCCAATATATGCGGCATCAAATAAAGCATTTCGCAAATCGTTGTATTTCATTTTGTCACGAATTTGCTGTGCTTTTTCTGCGGCTTCGATGTCAACCTTCTTGGCTTGTTTGCCTCCGTATGGTGTTATTAGTGTCTCGCGTCCCACCACTGAACCAACAAGTTTCTCTTGTAGTCCTGTGATGTGGCAGTCCCGTCGCATTTCTTCATAGCGAAATCGCAATGCCTTCTCTTGGGATTGCAATGCTAGCGAATTGAAGAATAGCGGATCATCTGATGGGAGAAATATCGGTACTGCCACAGTATTAAATATTGCAAGACTTTTTTATTGTATCGCTGGAGTATATTGTGTGTTGTGGGCTTAATGACGGCGATACAAAGAGTGATCGTTTTTTTTGAAACATAATACTGAATTTGTCTGCTATACTTAGCACTAAGTATCTTAGAGAAATACGCAATGATTGGATACGATGCTTCGTTGGTAGATCCAGCGAGTAAAAATATTGTTTATCCCTCAGATAGCGGCATTAAAAACGTTAAAACCGATTTTGGCGCAATAGGGGATGGAACAACAGACGATACAGCAGCAATTCAAGCTGGAGTAACAGCGGTTGCCGGAACACATATAACTTTATATTTTCCGGCAGGAACTTATTTAGTTAGCAACACTATTGTCGGGAAAGACAGTTCTGGTAATTGGCGTCGAGGAATTGTATTACAAGGACAGAATCAGTCGTCTACAACCATTAAGCTTAAAAATAATGCTTCTGGTTTTACAAACGCTTCAAGTCCTCAAGCTGTTTATGTAACTGGAAGCGATAATCCTTACTCATCGCAAGGAGAAGGAAATCAGGCATTTAATCATTCAGTACGCAATTTAACTTTTGATATCGGTTCTGGTAATGCTGGTGCTAGTGCTATCAGCTATTTAGCAAACAATCAAGGATCGATTGAAAATTGCGTCTTTAAAAGCTCTGACTCTAATTACGCTGGGTATGCAGGTATTAGTATTGAGCGTGGTCATCCTGGACCTTGCTTAATTAAGTCTGTAGCTATAGTCGGATTTAATTATGGTATTTATTTTAAAGATACCGTAAACGGAATAATGCTGGAAAATGTTGCGACCAATAATCAGGTCGTTTATGGCATGTATTGCCCTGATCCGCAAAATGTTATAGTCCGAAAATGGACTAGTAATAATAATGTTCCTGCTTTTAATGGAACAGAATGTGCTTTGACAATTATTGATAGTGTTTTAAACGGCGGAAGTAACACATCGAACGTTGAAGCTATTCAAAACGAATATAACACCCAATACACAAATGGGTTTGGTTATATTCGTAATGTTCAATCTACTGGCTACAGAAAACTGTACCGAGAAAATCAAAAAAATATTGAAACTCCTGGTACATCAGTAAATTCTTTGGAATTTTGTACTTATCAAACAAAAAGCCAAGGATTTTCTCCCACGCTTTCTCGTGGACTTAATTTAAGTATCCAAGAAACCCCTATTGTTGATGCATTTAATTATGCTTCTGCCAATTGGCAGTTTGTAGGTGCGCCAAGTGGAGGGGATGACACAAGTTTAATTCAATCTGCTTTAAATTCAGGAAAGGCTGTAGTTTATTTTAAATCAGGAAATTTTTATCGTCTTGATTCAAAATTAACTATTCCTGCTTCAGTCAAGGTCATTCTTGGATTAGGAGCATCAATTGTTGTTCAATCAACAAACACAGCATTTAAGGATGCTAATAATCCCAATGCTATGTTTAACGTTTTAACTGGCAACGATCTGCTTGTTATTAGGGAATTAGATGCTAGTGTTTTTCCTGGTCAAAATGCTTCAACTCAAGCAGGTGCTCAGTTTTTACTTAACCAATCTCAAAGAAGTCTCCTTGTTAAACAAACTAGCAGCGGAGGAGGCGCACTTGTTACGCAAAAAAATAATGGCGTTCATGCTGGTGATACTTATCTAGAAGATTATCCAGGGACATTGATTTTAAATGGCGGTAAATGCTGGGGAAGACAATTTAATCCTGAAAATGCTAACAATCCCTTTGTTTTAAATAATGGAGGAGAATTGTGGCTTTTTGGAATGAAAGCTGAAGGAGTTAACACAGTTATCTCAACAACAAACAAAGGGGCTACTGAATTAATTGGCTGTTTAATTTACCCGGCTTCTGGAATTGCTTCAACTACCCCTTGCTTTAATATTGTCGATTCTCAGATGTCTTTTGTTGGTTGTTCTACCAGCAATAATCAGTATGCTCTTGTAGTATCTGAAACTCAACAAGGTACTACTCAAAATTTAAATTTATCCTCTTGTCCAATGAGACAAGCCGGATTTGGAATGTTGTATTTATCAAGGAAAATACCTGTGACTAAATTTTCATATGGAATGGAACAAGATCAAACTATTTCTGGAAACACCTATCAAAACGTAAATTTTAATGCTCCTTACGAGGATAGTGATTTTCAATTATCTAATGGAGTTTTTACTTGTCAAATTGCTGGAGATTATTCTTTCAATGCAAGCATATATGTTGAACCCAGCACTACAGGAACATTTTTTTTAGCTCAATTTAAAAAAACAATTGCATTATTAAACAATCAAATACAATACTGGCGAGGCGGTCAAATCGTTACAGGCTCAGGTCAAGGTTATTGCGTTAATTGCGTTGATTTTATTAATATGAAAGTTGGTGATACGCTTAGTGTCCAAATTTTTTCAGGTTCAGGAGGAGTCCTTAAAACTTCGCAGTCTTATTCTGGTTATATCCTTAATCGTTTTGCCGGATTTCTTGTAGACGCTGCTTAATTTTTGTAGAAATACAAAAAACGATCGCTCCCGCCTTTTACCGGGGGCTTTTTATTCTTTATTTAAGTAAATACTTAAATAATATGTTATTCTTAATACTAGTATGGAGCAACTATACTTAGATAATGACTTATAGCATAGAGATATTTAAAACGGGGACGCACACCGCCAACAATGGGGTGACGCGAACCTATGATATGAACGATTTACAAGAAGTCGTTGATACTTATGATCCCAGTTATTTTAAAGCCCCATTAATATTTAATTATTTTAGTGATGACCCACATTCGACACTGGGGTATGATGATCGCGCAATAGAAAAATCACCATTTGCCTTTGGCTACCCTGAAGCTTTAAAGATTAGCGGTGATCGCCTTGTTGCAGAATTCAACAAGATTTCTCCCGAGTTTGTTCAGTGGAACAAAGATGGCAAGATTCTTTCAGTATCGGCATCACTTTATCCAGAGAATTACTCGCACAACCCCTATGGTGACAAACTGTCGCTCCGACATATTGCCGCATTGGGAACTGAGCCACCAGCAGTCAAAGGACTAACACCACTTTCCCTTAACGAAGAACCTGAGGGAAAGTGGGCGTTATCTCTCAATGAATTCTCTGAAGAAGCGATCGCTGATGACGAAGAATCTCTCAACCACGCAATGATTGAGACTGATTATTCTTGGCAAACTCTTAAAAGTTTATTTCAGCGATTACGAGAAAAACTAATTGCTGATAAAGGCATCGATGAGGCGGATAAGTTGTACCCACAATTTATGATTGATGCTTTGATGCCGAAAGAATCTGATAATAATGAAGACGAGGAAGAAGATGACTCATTAGACGAAGAAACTCTAAATAGAGTCAATATGCTTTCTAGTCAGGTGTCGAATATAAACAACAGATTGGATGGATTGTTTCATTTAATTATGAACCAGCCTCAACCTGTTGTATCCTCAATGTCTTCTTATCAAGAGCAGAATATAGAAACTCAACCTATTGAAGAAACTATAACTATGAGCGAAGAATTAGCACCACATCCCGTTGCAGAAACTCAAGAATATTTAGATTTAAAAGCTAGAATTGCTCAACTTGAGGCTGACAACAAATCAAAAGACAGGGCAGCCAGAGTAAAAGATTTGGTAATGTTTGCTGAAAAACAGTCTAGTTCTGAAGAGCGCAAGATTCTTCCGACTCATTTCGATAATGAGCTTAACATCATGATTGCTTTGATGGATCGCGAACAACAAGGTTCTCAAACTGTATCTTTTGCTGAAGGTGATACAAAGTTAGAGTTATCTCCTCTTGAGGCTTACAAGAAAATAATTGTGTCGCGATCGCCTCTTTGGGACAACACCGTACTTCCAACAAAACCCGAAGATGCACCAGATAATTTTTCTGAAGCTAATAACGGGAAAATGATGGCAGAACGAGCTAAAGTTTACAGAAAAATGATGAAAGACAAAGGAATAAACAAAACTTTATCTGAATGCATCAACGATGTTGCTGCTGGTAAAGACAAAGACATGATGTAATTTTTCGTATAAAAAATAAAAAATAAAAATGGCAGTTTTAAACGGAAGATTTGACGAATTAATCGTTGGCTACAAAGCTAACGCTGTAATTTACTCCTACCGAATAGTAAAGCTTGATCCAACTTTATCGGGTTCTGTAATTCAAGCAGCAGCTAAAACAGACTTTTTGTTAGGGGTGTCCAAAATAGTTCAAACAAGTATTACCCGATATCAACGACCGACCACTGCGACTTTCCAAAGCGCACCAATCCCCCCAGCGATCGCTGGCGACCAAATTGATGTCAATATTCTGGGCATCCAACCATTGCAATATGGTGCAGCCGTTACCATCGGGCAACCTTTGACAACTGACACCATTGGTCGCGGTATTCCCGCCGCATCAGGAGATCGCTGCATCGGTATTGCGATGTCAGCAGGGGCTTTGGATGACATAGGCTCAGTTCTTATATCCCAAATATAACTAAATAGCTATATAA
>JAQYWN010000323.1 GCA_029379265.1 Rhizonema sp. NSF051 | reverse complement strand
CAACGATATTTCAAGGGTTTCAGCCTACTTTATTTCCTTAACCGAGCAGTATTGCCTGGTAGTAAGGCTTTGTTTAATTTTCTCAAAGAACACTTGAGTGGCAAGTCGATAGAGATTACACTCAAAAAAACATCTGCATCTGACAGTCAAGAACTGAAAATAAAAGCTGGGAATCAAAAAGATTTTGAATTTGCCTATCAAAAAGCGCAAGAGTTTTTGAAACCTTAGGTAGGCTAATGACAAAAATTGCACTACTGATTGGGGTGAGTGAGTATAAGCCAGGATTGAACCCACTACCAGCAGCCGTTAAAGATGTTGAAGCAATGCGTCGAGTTTTGGCAAACCCGGAAATGGGAGGCTTTACCGAAGCAGATATCACTGTGCTAAACAATCCTCAACCATACGAAATGCAAACAGCCATTGACAATCTATTCGTAAGCAGAGGTGCGATCGCGCTCCAATGAATATTAATGTCTTGGGGAAATATAGTTAAGTTTTCCATTGGTCTTTGTCGTATTCTGAAAGCGAATCTCGTCACAGTGCGATCGCCAATTTTGTAGAGATTGTGTTAGAAGTCATGCGATCACTCTACATCATAACAGCGACTTAAACACTTTTTTTTAATGGAGTTGGAGTTACATCCGAAGGGTAATAGCGATCGCCCTCAATCAAGTCAAAATCGCCCCACCCATCAACCGTTCATAGCGATACTTCAATTCTTCCTTCATCAAGAACCAGCGTTCCAACGTGGCATCTATCTCTATCACTTTTTCCGCTGCTTGCCGTGCCAAGATTAACACTTCCTCGTCATCTACTAAACTTGCTAGTGTAAAATCTGGCACTCCTGATTGCCGTTTTCCCAGTACCTGACCGGGACCGCGAAAACGCATATCCATTTCTGAGATAAAAAACCCATCCTGCGATTGTTCTAGCACCTTCAACCGTTGTTGAGCGTCAGGGCTTCTGGAACTGCTCATCAATAGACAGTAGGACTGTGCAGCACCACGACCGACACGTCCCCGGAGTTGATGCAACTGAGACAAGCCGAAACGCTCAGCATTTTCCACGAGCATGACTGTTGCATTAGGCACATCTACACCTACCTCAACAACGGTGGTGGACACGAGGATTTGAGTTTGGCGATCGCGAAATTTACTAATCGCTTCATCCTTCTCGGCTGAACTCATGCGACCATGAAGCAGTCCGACTTGAAACTCACAGAAAATGGTTTCCTCTAACTTTTTATACTCCTCAACAGCTGATCGCAAATCAAGCTTTTCTGATTCCTCCACCAACGGCAAAACCACATATGCCTGTCTTCCTTGAGCAATTTCCCGATTGATGAGGTCGTAGGCATGGGTGCGTTCCTGACCGGAAAGCACTGTTGTCTGAATCTTTTGCCGTCCTGGTGGTAACTCATCAATTTGACTCACATCCAAATCCCCATGTATTGTCAGAGCCAACGTTCGGGGAATTGGAGTCGCTGTCATCGTTAATACATGGGGTTGCTCGCCTTTTTGCTGCAAACGCGCCCGTTGCTCTACCCCAAAACGGTGTTGCTCGTCAATCACAACCAAACCCAGTCGCTGGAAGTTGACAGGGTTTTGGATCAAGGCATGAGTCCCAACCAAAAGAGGCAATTCACCTGTTTCTAACTGCGCGTGTATTTGTCGCCGTTTTACAACCTTAGTAGAACCTGTCAATAATTCTACTGGGATGTGCAACAGATTAAACCAGCTTACCAACTTGCGGTAATGCTGTTCTGCTAGTACTTCTGTGGGAGCCATCAGTGCTGCTTGGTAACCTGATTGAACAGCAGCCAGGATAGCAATCACTGCGACAACTGTTTTCCCAGAACCGACATCCCCCTGCACAAGACGATTCATGGGTACGGGTTTTTGCAAATCGTTGAGGATTTCATTGACAACTCTTGCTTGTGCGCCAGTCAGTTGAAACGGCAGAATTTGGTAAAATTGTTCTACCAGTTGACCTCTAGGGACAAGAATAGCTTTTGTTTGAGCTTGCCGTGCTTGATGCTGACGTTGGAGTAACCCGAGTTGTAGGTAGAAAAATTCATCGAAGACAAGACGGCGACGGGCGACTTGAAGGGTTTCGGTATCTACAGGGAAGTGGATGTTTGCGATCGCATCCTTCAACTCCACCAAATTATACTTGCTTCTCAAACCACTAGGTAATGGGTCTTTGAGGTGAACTGCACAAGGCAAGGCGGCTATAACTGCTTGTCGCACCAAATCTGCCCCAATTCCCTCAGTTAAAGTATAAATTGGCACTATTCTCCCAATAGTTAGCGACTCAATTGAATCTCCTGGATTTGCCAAAACTTCCAATTCTGGATCTTCAAGTGTCAAACCGTATTTACTTTCTTTCACCAAACCGCACGCCGCGACAATACTCCCCACTGGGTAACGGCGCTTTAAATTTTCTTGCCAACCGCGACTGCTAAAGCGGGTACCTGCAAAAAATCGACTAATTTTGAGTTGGGCAGTATTATCCCGCAACTGCACTTCTAAAATTGTGAGTTTCTGGTTGCGGGGACTTGTGTAGCATTTACAACTCTTTACCTTTGCCACAATCGTCACCGTCTCACCACCCTTTAACTCGCGAATAGTTACCTGACGAGCATAGTCAATGTGATCGCGGGGATAGTAAAAAAGCAGATCGCGAACTGTAGACAAACCAAGCCGTAGTAAATTACTGGCTTTTCTCAGTCCTATTTCTGGTAAATCACTGAGTTTTTGCTCTAATTTAGGAGCAAGTGTGCGACTTATCTCAGTTACAACCGGAGATTTTTTGACTGTGGGGGAGTAAGAAATCCTCTGTGCTTCTGCCACTTCCCCCCTCTCCCCCTCTTGTTCTACTTTCTCAGTTGTTTGTTGTAGTTGGTGCAAATAAGAACGAGTTTGGGCTATTAAATGTTGTCTGTCTTCCAACTCCAGATTTTGATAGCTAGCATATTGAGCCGCCAATTCTTGCCACCGACGGCGTTCAACGCTTGGCAAAGTAGTGGGGAATTTGCCTAAAGTCAAGGTAAGAAACTCACTGAAGCGGTGTTGTTTGCCTACCAAATCTGTAAAGCCTTGTTCTGCCTCTACTGCCAAAGCTTTCTGCAATCGTAACCAATCTGGTTTGTCATTAGTCATTGGGCATTGTCCATTTGTAAATAGTTTTTAACATGAACAAAGGACAATTGACTAATCATCAAACCAACTAGCACGCCATGCGGCTTCAGCTTGAGCAATTAACTTTTCCTGCTGTCTTTTTTGATACTCTAGTCCGAGCTTGTTCAGCTGAACTAAGATCTGGCGAATTTGCTTGCGTTTGGATGAAAGTACTGAATCGGCAAATTCAATCTCGCCAAGTCGGAGGTTAATAGCTACTATCCGCGTGGGAATGGAGTCTTGCTGCCCTGTTTCAATTTCAATCACTAAGTTTAATAGATTCGGGGGTCCAGGCACGATCTCGGCAGATGCTTCTGAAACGGCTGTAGCTGCTTCTAAAATCGATTCTGGTAATGTTTTGGGTAGTATTCCTGCGTTTTGTAATAGAGAATTAGCCTGACTGGAAACTGTTTTCAATGTCTGTTGCGTCGTCATTTCTAAATGGCGTTGCCATTTTACGACTTCAATAGGGTTAGAGGTATCAAAAGGTTTGGGATTTGGGATTTTGAAGCCAGTACGGCTAAAGCCATGCGAATCGTTCTCCGCATTTCCCAAATTCTTCTCTTTGTCGCTGATTATTTCCAGTACGGACTCTTCGGAAAGAAAATTTTCTGTTGAAGGAAAGTCAGGAGGAGGAACCATTGCTACAGGAGCAGAGAAGTCCTCACTAGGAGGAACCATTGCTGTTGGAGAGACTTCTGAAAAAGATGGTTCTACTAGTTGCTGGGGATTGCTTTGATTTTCTTCAAGGTTTGCAGTTGTTACCATAAGTGGAGGAACTGTAACAGATGTCTCCATTGCATGTGGATCAACTCCGGGAACCGAAGCAAGGAAGCTCTCCTGTTCTTCTACTCCCTCCTCTTTACTTTTTATCTGAGCTAGCAACTGCTCTGCTCCTTGTTTACCTATTTTGCGCAATCCTTGTTGCAATTGCTGTCGCCTATTCAAGGATAAATTGAGGAAATTTTCCGGATACCCTTGGGTACACAGGTGATAGCTAGCCAAAATTAACTGCTGTCGCACAGCTTGTCCCAAAGTCGTTAAATAATTAGCATAAGCGCCTTGGATTTCCTGTGCGATCGCTCTTATCGCCTCTTCCAGCGCTACTATGTCTCGCTCAATTCGCTCGAGTCCTCTCGCCATATCTTTTGTTTATTGCTCATTTTAACCTAATAATGGTACAAATGTACGCCATTCTTTATTAAAGAATGGGGAGTGTGTCATAGGTTTAATTCAGATAACTTGTGAGTAAATGCGCTCCTTGACGTTAAACCCGCCCTTAAAGGAGGAAAGGGAGTAATTTTTCTCCCCCTCTCCCTCTCACACTTCTCCCCCTCTTTTACTTGCCGCCCATTTGTGCGGCGACTTCCTCACTAAAGCTCATTTGTTGCTTTTCAATACCTTCGCCGAGGATAAAGCGGACAAAGCGACGGACTTGAATGTTTTCGCCTAGCTGAGAAATATTCTGCTTAATCATATCTTCCACGGAAATACTTTGATCGCGGATATATGGCTGATCGAGCAGAGTCATTTCTTTCAAGCGTTTCTCAATTCGCCCTTGAACAATCTTTTCTTTGATATTCAATGGCTTATTACCCAAGTCATCCCGCCCCATCTCAATATCCTTTTCCTTTTGTACGAGTTCGGCAGGGATTTCATCTACGTTGACATACTCGACATTTGGGCAAGCCGCAACTTGCATGGATATATTTCGTGCTAAAGTTTTGAACTCTTCACGACCTGCTACTGCATCACTCTTGCAGTCCAGTTCCACCATAACACCAACTCTACCACCAGTGTGAATGTAGCTCTCTACAATTCCTTGCGTGCCTTCTGCTGGCTCAAATTTGATAAAGCGACGCAGCTGGATATTTTCCCCAAGATTAGCAATTGTTTGCTTGATGAACTGATCTACAGTTAAACTCTGATCTTCAATATATGGTTGAGTCATTAAAGACTCAATATTGTCTACTGTGGCTGCTTGATTCGCTATGTTATGAACTAGGCTCTTAAAAGCATCGTTACGAGCTACAAAATCAGTTTGGCAGTTAACTTCTGCTAGCACGCCAACCCTACCTTCCGGTTGAACATAGCTGTCTACCAGACCTTCAGCAGCAACACGTCCTGCTCCCTTATCGGCTCTCGCTATGCCCTTTTGTCGCAGCCATTCGATGGCTTTTTGCATGTCGCCTTCGGTTTCTTTGAGCGCTTTTTTGCAGTCCATCATGCCAGCGCCAGTTTGTTGGCGTAGCTCTTGGACGAATTTTGCAGGTATTTCCGCCATATTGTCTCGATTCCTACTTTACTGACAGTTATAATCACTCTCAGGTGTTGAATATTTCTATCTTACTCAGGGCTGGGTCAAAACCAACAGCAATTAGCTAACAGTTGTTAGCTAATTGCTGTCGGCTAACAACTAATTATTCTTCCTCTTCGTCATCGGGCAGTGAGTCACTATACTCGCTTTCGTCGTAATCGTATTCGTCCTCACCAATTTCGTCGTAATCGAATTCTTCTTCTGCATCCAATTGACCGTGACGACCTTCGTAAATGGCATCAGCCAACTTACCTACTATCAACTTGATCGAGCGGATGGCATCATCGTTTGCTGGGATGGGAATATCTACGACATCTGGGTCGCAATTTGTATCTAACATAGATACAATCGGAATTGCTAGTTTCTGACATTCCTGGACTGCATTATACTCGCGGCGCTGGTCTACAATCACCACTATGTCAGGAACTTTCCGCATAGTTTTGATACCGCCTAAGTATTTCTGAAGCTTTGCCATTTCCCGACGCAGCATTGACGCTTCTTTCTTCGGCAATAAATCTAAAGCGCCTGTTTCTTCCCGACGTTCCAAGTCTTTGAGTCTGTCTGCGCGAGTTTTTATGGTGGCCCAGTTAGTCAGCATTCCTCCCAACCAGCGTTGATTAATATAGTGGGAGCCACAACGTGCCGCTTCTTGGGCAATGATTCCTGCTGCTTGCCTCTTCGTGCCCACAAACAGAAATTTCTTGCCTGCTTCTGCTTGCGATCGCATATAACTATATGCTTCTTCCATTAACTGGGCCGTCTGCACCAAGTCAATGATGTGTACTCCATTGCGGGAAGTGTAAATATAGGGGGACATTTTTGGATTCCACCTACGGGTTTGATGCCCAAAGTGAACCCCCGACTCCATCATCTGAGCCAATGAAACAACCGGCATATTTTTTCTCCTATTCGGGTTAAACCTCCATCCAGGTGTATTTCTAGAACAAGAAACACCCGAATTCCTGAATGTGCGAGTTTAGACAACTCTTTTAGTATATCACAGAAAATACTACCTTGCGAAAAAAAGATTGCGTATTTCTGCTGTTTTCAATGTCACATAAGTTATAGTAATCTGTGTAAGGTAATCGCGCGCGAACATGACGAAAAAAAGTACTTAGGACTGCTCTGCTAGGAACGAGGGCAATTTTTTATTTATGGAAAAAATTCATTTTCATCTGCTTTGGTGCTTTTACTTGAGAGCGTCCACATCTTGATCACAGACGAGTTTCATGGGGATGTATTCCTGGCTGCGGAGTGATAACAACAGAGTTCTTGTAATGAGTTCTGTAGGACTGGGTGGCGAGTTGAGTACAAATGTATTTTAATTGGCTAATAAAATTAAATTTGCCACTAAATTGGTAGGGACAATTTAAAATCTGTCTTGGGAAGTATGCCACAACTGGAAGGAAACCGAAGTGATCCTCGCATGATTGAGCGGGAAACCTGCCAAAGGAGCGGCTCTGGCTACGGGCGCAACTTTCCGCACGCATCCGCGCATCCAAATCCGTGGGGATATTCTTAGTTCTTCTCAAAAAGTATTTATGCTGCCAATCCAACGACCACCACTGCCTTTAAATGAGCAAGATAGGCTTGAGAAACTTCAGCAATACCAAATTCTGGATACAGATGCCGAACAACCATTCGATGATTTGACTGCTTTGGCAGCTTATGTTTGCGGCACCCCTATTGCTTTTGTCAGTTTAGTCGATGCCAGTCGGCAATGGGTTAAGTCAAGAGTTGGTTTGGAAGTAACAGAAATTGCCAGAGAATTGTCATTCTGCGCTCATGCATTATCTCAACCTGACAAGGTCATGATTGTGCCTAATACTTTAGAAGATGAGCGCTTTGCGACTAACCCGTTTGTGACATCCACTCCCAATATTCGATTTTATGCAGGCGCACCGTTGATTACGCCTGATGGGTTTGTCCTCGGTACCTTATGTGTAATTGATCTGGTGCCACGAGATCTCAGTCCAGAAAAGATTGCAGCATTGCAAGCGCTGAGTCGTCAAGTGATCAGCCAAATGGAACTACGAATTAATTTAGCCAGATTAAAATACCAGATTCACCAATGTTACGACACAGAAAAGGTTCTACGCGGTACCAATCAAAGGTTAACTCAAATTTTGAAGAAACTGCGACAGACTCAAGTCCAACTCATTCAAAGTGAAAAAATGTCGAGTCTAGGTCAACTCATTGCTGGTATAGCCCATGAAATAAATAATCCTCTCAACTTTATTGATGGAAATCTCAACCATGTCAGCATTTATGTTAAAGACCTACTCAACTTGCTTTGTCTTTACCAAAATTACGAGCGCAACCCCAATGCGGAAATTCAACATCAAGCTGAAGTAATAGATGTGAATTTTCTGGCTGAAGATTTGCCCAAGGTAATATCTTCGATGCAAATGGGTACTGAGCGTATCATCCAGATTGTTCAATCTTTACGCAATTTCTCTCGATTAGATGAAGCCGAAAAGAAACCTGCTAATATCCATGAAGGTATTGATAACACTCTCCTAATCTTGCAGCATCGACTTAAGCATACAGAACAACGTCCAGAAATTCAAATTATTAAAGAGTACGGTGACCTTCCAGATGTAGAATGTTATGCTGCACAACTGAATCAAGTTTTTATGAATATTTTAAATAATTCTGTGGACGCTATCGAAGAGTCATTTTTCAACAGTCAGTCGCCACTAGCCGCGAAGAGTAAAGGACAAATTTGGATTCGTACTGAATTAGGTCAGAATTACATTGTAGTCAAGATTACTGATAACGGAGCGGGAATTCCAGAAGCAATTCAAAAACGAATATTCGATCCATTTTTTACAAGCAAGCCTATAGGAAAAGGGACAGGATTAGGGCTCTCAATCAGCTATCAAATTATTGTTGAGAAGCATAAAGGTACCCTATCTTATAACTGGAGTTTAGACTAAAAGTCAGCGAACGCTACCATAACAGTTCAAATGTACTA
>JAQYWN010000322.1 GCA_029379265.1 Rhizonema sp. NSF051 | reverse complement strand
TTAAGAGCGCTGAAGCGCAACTACAAACATTATTATAAGTGTTCAACCGAACATGAGATAAATCATAAAGATTTTCTGTAGGCAGAAGGTGTTATCCCCATATGTTTACCGAAGAAGGTTGTAAATTGTCCCTGATATTCAAACCCTAGACGTGTACCGATAGATGAGAGCGATAATTGCGGCATTGCTAATAACTGCTGGGCAATTTCCAGGCGACGTTGCATGACATACTGCCAAGGTGCGAGTCGTATAGATTGTTTGAACGAGCGTGAAAAATGACTTATGCTCATGCCGACTATTGAAGCGATCGCATCAATAGACAAATCCTCTGCCAAATGGTCGTTAATATATTCCAGGGTCCTCCTTTTCCTTTGTAGTACACATTTTAATTATTTTGTCAATCTGTAAATCCTAACATATAGCAAAAATTTTACTGACTTCTCATACCTAATTTAGAATGATCGCCATTACAGCAATTTTCAGGTAAATAAACCATAGTCGTAGGGGCGATCTTCGTAGCTAAGCTGTGTCTTCTCCCAAGGGGAGACGCTTCGCGCTCCGAGCGTCACGGCTGTTCGCCCTCACCAACAGTGTGGTTCATTTATGTGAAAACGGCTGTAATTATCGATATAGTAAAATTCCGGTCTCAACAAGCCCAAAAAACCGGGTTGATTCAAGAAAAATCAAGGTTTTCACGGAAAGCTATTTGCAAGAAAACAGGTTTCCAACCTAGGAGCAAGATTTGAGCTTGGCTTCCTGTACTAAAAATAGACCGATCACCTCTGAACTGCCACCGAGTTGGGAAGATTTGGGAGGACTTTCTGGCGAACTTCCAGATTGTCCCTATCAGGGTTTATCTGCGTTTCGCCAGGAAAATGCAGATTTCTTTTTTGGTAGGGAGAAGTTTATTGCTTCTTTAGTGTCAGCAGCTAACAGCAACCCGTTAGTAGCTGTGATTGGTGCTTCTGGGAGTGGGAAGTCTTCTGTGGTGTTTGCAGGATTGATTCCGAGTTTAGAAGCTAGTGGGGATGTATAGATAATTAGTTTTCGTCCGGGAAAAAATCCGTTTAATGCTTTGGCGATCGCCTTGAGCAAATATTACCAGTATTTAGTACAAGAACAAACAGAAGCATCAGGAGAGATTGCTAGCTCTTTGGCAGAACTAGAATTTGAGGTCAAAGAGCGACATAATGGGACAGCATTATGCCATATAATCGAAAATATTGTTAATTCTTCAGAGTCTCACCATTTGGTGTTAGTAGCAGACCAGTTTGAAGAACTTTACACTCTCACTCTAGAAGATGAACGTTACAGTTTTTTGGATGCACTGCTAAAAGCAGTAAGAACCGTTCCGGCGTTGACGCTGGTACTAACGTTGCGAGCGGATTTTTTGGGAATTGTGCTTGATTATCAACCAATGGGGAAAGTTTTGCAGCAATATCCCCCATTGTTACTGACTCCAATGGACAATGAGGAATTGCGAGATGCGATTGAAAAACCAGCTTTAAGAATGAAGGTGGAACTGGAGTCCGGGTTAACAAGTAAACTCATTAATGATGTGGGCGATCGCCCTGGTCGTTTACCAATGCTGGAGTTTGCTTTAACTCAGCTTTGGTCAAAACAGAAAAATTGGTATTTGACTCATAAAGCTTATGAAGAAATTGGCGGGTTAGAAAAAGCTTTAGCAAAACATGCCGATGAAGTATTAAAGTCGTTATCTGCTGTGGAAGAACAACTTGCAGAAAGAGTATTTATTCAGTTAGTGCGTCCAGGCGAAGGGACGGAAGACACCAAGTGTGTAGCAACTCGCAACGAAGTGGGGAAGGAAAATTGGGGTTTAGTCAAACGTTTAGCTGATGAACGTTTAGTAGTGACTGGGTGGGATGAAATTGAGAAAATAGAAACAGTAGAAATTGTTCATGAAGCGTTGATTCGGGAATGGAGAACTTTGCGGGAGTGGATAGAAGCAAACCGTGAGTTTCGCATTTGGCAAGAAACTGGAGTTTAGACTAAGCAGCAAGAAATGACCCAGCAGTGCTGAGTTCATAAAATACAACTTTCGAGGATAAGGATATTTGAGATTAAGCAGATTCTTGTTGTTCTTTCCGTGGCTTTGTAGCAGTCTTTTTAACATAAGGATATCGTATTCTCCGAGTACGGGGTTGACCTGGTTTCCACCCAGGAGACTTTCCGCGAGGTTTGGGTAGAGAGGCAGGAGTACCAATCACCGCGAAAACTCCACCCAGAGATTGAGCAACCCGTCCAGGGGTCAATTTATCGATTGACTTCTGCCAGGGGAGAGGATTATCGGCAACGATATCACGAGCTAACCATAACTCCCAAGTCATGAGCGGCATTAAGTCACAAAGCGTGTTCGCACTGCTCTGGAGTACTGAATTTGGGTACGGTCCAATGTAAGCGTTGCTTGAGAAAGCGATACCAGTGATCAATAGTGAACCGACGCAAGTACAATCGCCAGACCTCATCCAATGGTGGCATTTGTTCCCCAACCCAAGCTAACCACAAGGGTCTTAATACTCTCAAGTTGCCATCAAGATCCAGACGTTCCACCCGCAGTAGGGTCATTGGGCGTGTAGTTGCTTTCCGAAAGTGCAAATTTTCCCACACACTGATTTTAACTCGTCCCAATTTGAGGTCATTGACTTCCAGCACAAATGCCACTTCACCCCATGTTGAGGGTTCATTGAGTTTAAATTGAGCACCATGCTTGCGCGGACGACCCTTACCAGAGTAAGGTGGTGGTGCGCCCCATACACACAGATTTGAACGTAGTCTGACTAAAATGTCAGCTTTTATACTAGCTGTCTTGAATACGAAAGGCGCACAACCATATTCACTGTCCCAAAGCGAAATTGGTCGAACAGACATTGATTCACATACCTTTTTCAGTTGTTCAACGGCTTTATCAATCGGACTCGACCTGCTAGTAATCCATTCATGCCTTAGGGGTATTGCCCAACTTCCTGAATCCTCTGGTATCCAAGCTATCGTACTATATCCCTGCCCAATTGTAATTGGTTTATTTCCTGCAATCTCTGTGATGCTGTGCTCTATTGTCCGTTCTTTAAGTGTCACCGCATCCGGGCGTGACCATGCTGTATGATCTCCTGCCAACAATACTCGTTTATCCGTTGGCAGAAGCTTGATATACAACTCCATTAATTTCTCCCGATCTGGTTTGGTATCTTGTATCGCTTCATAGATACTCGGCCATTTGCGTCTAAACACTGGTGATAAGGATAAGTCTGCCAGACTGTAAACATTACGGGTCAACAGTATCGCATCTGTCAATTCAAATGTTGCATCATGTGCTTTGCCCAAATGCGTATAGGCGGCTTGACGAAATTCTTCGAGTCTGGCACGTTTCATATTGGCAGGTAAGAGTAGGTGATTCTCTCTTAGCTTCTGCCATTAGGGGGACCGTCTTCAATCAGACATCCCCTTTTCCTTTTTTATCTTGCCCATTTAGTCTAAACTCCAGAAATTAATAATGCAGAGATAAAAAATCTTAGTCCGGTTACAAGCATTACTACTAAAGCATTAGTCAACTTAACCAATTGGTGGCGTGAAGTTTTTGAAGAAGGTTGGCTATCTACTAAAAATATTGGGAAGACAGTTGATAGTAGCTATTCTTGGGGATATGTAAGAAGTCAACCACGAGCCAATTATTCTTCTGGGACTAAAAAATTAGATTTTGGATTACTACTAAATGGTCAAACAATAGCGTTACTTATCAATCTAAAACAGTTAGAAAATAATGAAGTCGATGTGCTTGTACAAGTTACTCCTTGTTATGAGGAACATCGCAATGAGGAATACCTACCGTTTGGTTTGAAGTTGAAAGTCACTCTTAATCCCAACACCTCTGAGTCAGAAAGTCAGGAAGTGACTGCGAGGAAAGCTGATAATGTCATTCAGTTAGAATTTAGTGAAGCCCCAGGCAAACAATTTCAGGTTGAAGTCAGCTTCAAAAATGCTGTGATTACTGAAGACTTTTTGTTGTAAATTTCTTCATAGGTGTTCAACCTAGTTCTCGCTGCGAAACTAAATTTCCAAAAAATCAGGATACGGATTTACAGCGATTTTCACATCTATGACGACATTGGTAGGGGCAGGTTTTATCGATTGTTTTTATCGCTTTGTCAGTTATCTGGTAAAACCTGCCCCTACGCGCCTCCTGTCGTTTATCAATGTGAAAACTACTATAGCAATCCGCACATCAGAGCGTAAAATCCTCTCTCTTTCTTTTCTTGGCGTTCTTGGCGCGGGCAGATTCTTACGGAGGGCGGTTCATTCCAAAAATAATTTTCACGACTCCTCAACGGAAAGCTATATATATGATTTATAACAGTTTGCAATGAGAGTGAGGTACATTGGGTAGGGTGAACAGCGGTTCGCCCCTACGTTGTGGGTGTACTTGATCCGGTTTAAATCCGCTAGAAAAGGCATTCTGTAAGTAGTTTACCAAGAAAGACGTAGACCTTGCTGTTTAAAAGTTTGTTGCAATTGAGGCATTCGGTGTTGTGGAACAATTTGTTCTGGAGTTAAGTTAGGTTGAGTGAGAAGCCAAGCTGCTGTTACGCCTGCGGCACCCCCGATACTCCATTCACTGTTATGGATGCGTGTGACAGCGTTGACGATGTGAGTTACGGCAATGCTTTTGCCACCAATTAAGAGGTTATCAATTCGCTGGGGAATCATGCTTTCGATGGGAATCAACGTTGGTCGAACAACAAATTCTCTGGCTGGTGCTTTGGTTGCTTCGTTTGCTGGTTCCCAGTTACGATAGCGACATCCATGTAAGTCTATGTCATAATGAGTTAAGCCTACCATCGTCGCTGAGAAATCACGACCACCTGATTCATCTGTTCTGAGATCTGCTTCTCGCATCATGAATTCATTCTGCTTGTAAGCTTTTCGTCCCAGAATCCTTCTCCCTTCCCGAATATAAGGCATCATACTCAATCCCGAATCTGTACCCATCAGAGATTCTGTTCCTGATAAATAAGCGAGAGGAAAACCAGGTTTACTTTGAGTTTGCATTAACCATTCAGCAAATAACAGTGCGTGGTCTTCGGCTTGTTTCAGGGCGTCTAAGGAAAGTCCTCCCATCCAGTTTTGACGTTGCTTAGAGGTGGTAATCTGTTCTTGAGTGAGAATCAATGGTGGATTCATCACATTCCAGTCGTTCCCTCGATTCCAGTTAACTAAAGTCATATCACCCAGTAAGGGAGTATCGACGAAGGGATCGTTGCGGTTCTGACTGACAATGCGTCGGTAATTAAAAAAGCTCCTACCTGCAAACATGGGGAACCCTTTGATAGAGTAGTCTCGCCGATGTTCCTCTTTTGATATTCCCGGTTGAATGTGAGACAGGCGATCGCGACTCTTGCCTTGATCGTCTTGAAGGGCAAGTACAAAAGGAAAGGTGAATGCTTGGGTACATTCGGGGTTGTCTTTGAGGGAAGCGTGATTTTCACCAGTCGTTGCACGTGATTCTGATCCTAGTCTCTGAGGAATTCCTGCCCATCCTACCAATTCCCCGGTATCAGTGGCATCAATGACGATCGCTCGACTATTTGCTGGTGCCTGCAACCGCAACGGTACTTTCTCAAAGTCTTCATCGTCATACCAAGAATACCAAGAGGTGATTTCTTGACTTAATCTACCTTTTGGTATATAATCTTGATGACGTGGGATTCTTCGGACTGCGTAAATTGCGACAATATTCCGACCCGTACTGTCAAATTCAGCTCCTTTGAAGGCGATAGAAGTTCCCCAGTGACTCCCTGGCGCGAGCTGTGATGACGATTTTAGCAATTGTTCTGCCGCATTTGCTCCAGCTTTAGGTGGGAAGCATAACTTTCCTACCCAGCAGCTATTAATGTTAGCAACTTTCACAAGCTGAGTATTGGATGCAGGCAGGAGTTCTACAGGTTGCTGTTTAATTAACTGCTTGAACTCAATCCAACTTTTTGAATAATTTTCCTTTGCTCGCATCGCCAGTGATTCATCAACTGCTGACACTCCTTGGGAACTAATTTGTCCACCTAGCCAGGGAGTTAATTCGATTAAGCAAGTCTTTGCCCCTGATTGCATGGCTTCTGTTGCTGCCGCGACTCCTCCAAGGGAACCACCAACAACGATCACAGAACATTCCCACACCTCTTTGGCTGGAGGTAGGGGATCAAGTTGCGGCCAACCTTGAGACGTGACAAGCGCTTTTACTGGGGCTGTTGGGGCTGGAGTTAAACCTATTTTCTGCTGGAAAAAATAGGTGGAAAAGAAATTCAAGCTGATTGCGACGAGGAAAACCGAAGCTGACATCAGCAGAAAACGGGATGATAGCTTCACTTCAATGCTTAGATGAGAAAAACACGAAAAAACGGTAGTACAGCATCTATATTAGACTATTGAAACGCTCTACTCCAATGACAGAGGAATTAACACGGAAATTCTTAAAGCCTTTCTTTTGTAAAAATTATTTTCTACTCTACTTACCTTGGTGGTAGCAATAGTGACATTGCTGAAAGTATCGCCGTGGACAGAGCAGGTAGTGCCTACATTGCTGGTCAGACTGAATCAACCAATTTCCCTACCCAAAATCCTCTACAGCCAGCTTATGGCGGCATTAACGATGCTTTTATCACCAAGCTGAATCCTGATGGGGACGCTTTAGTCTATTCTACTTTCCTTGGTGGTAGCGGTATTAACGTTGCTCTTGATGTCGCAGTGAACAGAACTGGTAATGCCTACATTACAGGTTATACTAATTCGACCAATTTCCCCATCCAAAATCCTCTACAGGCAGCTTATTCAGATCTCAAGCAGGAGCGAACGCACAGTAATTATCTTTAAGCGGATATCTGATCAGGTCTACCAATCCCAAGTTCAAGAAGCAAGGCTTTGACATCTAACCATTGTGTGCCGCAGTAGTAGTATTTTTTGTCGAGAATGTCTGCAATGTAATAACCTTGCCTGCCACCACTAATGCGGTAGAGGACATTCATGAAAGAAAAAGTTTTAAGGTATGCCGCTACATTTTTCAAGAGCCAAAAACGGACAACCGTCTTCGTGAAGCTACAGCCCAAGGTCAGCAACCCCCGGCAGACTTCACATTTTTAGGGGTTTGATCTGTTGTGTCCCTATCGAATGTCGCAAAGCTCGCCGGACAGAATCCTCTGTCCGGCGAGCTTTGCCTAAAAATGCTCCCTTGATCGTCGTTTTTAGTGACGATTTTGTATAAGGTTGTCCGTTGAGTGCAACTGTGTTCATCCCAACCCTGTCTTCCTTGCCGTTGTTGAGGGTTTAAGACCCCTGCAACAGTTGAGCATCATGGTTGATGGGGTGCTACTCCGATCTGAACGGAACATAAAACTGATATTTATCAAGGCATAATATCTTTACAATTCCCTTGTCTAGGGGCACTAGGCAACTGAAAGCCTTGATTACCTTGGCTATCAACAATAGAGAATGCGTAAGCTTGGAAAACACCACCATTACTAACGGCCCTGCACAAACGACGCAGTGCAAGTGTCTTGGCACCGTTACCAGTACGACGGAAAAGGAAGTAGTTGGGACCAATTGTCACGAACTTGGTCATCGCCCCGGTGTCCGGGTTCAAGTATGTGGCTAGGGGTACTTTTGCGGCGATCGCTATACCAGAATCAGCATAGCCTATTGCTCCTGAAGTTTTGATAACTGTATTGACAACACCTGGGCTATAAGAACCAAACAGATTCAACGGTGACACTGGAGTCACATTATTATCGTCGCCTGTGTTCAAAGGATCGCTACTTATCTTGAACAGTGGTCCTGCTGTGATCACATCTGTTTGAGAATTTGCCGTTATTGAAGCTGGAGTAACAATAATATCATTCACTCGACGCTGAGGAATACGTGTGCCGTCACTAAAATTGTATTGACGAGTACTTGGTCGGCGATGAGTATGCTATTTGATGGAGAACTAAGTATTGTTCAAGCAGGTGGCCCTCTCAATGATGAAGCCTATAGCAAGGCAAAAGAACGTGGTTTTTCTCTACAACAAGTGCCAGTAGCTATCGACGGAATTCTTCTATTTACTCATCCTGATTTGTCAATCCCTGGACTATCTGTAGAACAAATCAGAGACATTTACAAAGGCAAAATCGTCAACTGGAAACAGGTGGGAGGTCCGGACTTGGCGATTACGGCTTTCGGGATCGACCCGAAGCTCGGCACGACAATTCCTTTTCTTCTCGGTTCAGAAATTAGTAGCCTCAGTCCTAAGGTAAAGTTCATGCACGACCATACCAGTGGTGTTCGTCAAGTATCTTCACTCCCTGGCGCGATCGGCATCAGTCGCACTGGAGTAATTCTCGGTCAACGGTCGATCCATCCCCTTGCTATCAAAAACGGTAATATAGCAATCCTAAATCATTTGTAAAAAATCACAGTTGTTGATAGAGTGAATATT
>JAQYWN010000030.1 GCA_029379265.1 Rhizonema sp. NSF051 | reverse complement strand
ACAATTAGTTACAGATTTAAATCACTACGCATTTAGTTATGGAGATTCTCTTTTGACTTTTGACTTTATTCCCTATTCCTCTACTTATAACTAATACTTGCACTTAAGGGAATTAAAAATTGTTTCTGCTTGTTTTTGAGCGTTTTGTCCTGTTGTCAGCAATGCTATAGAAAATCGACTTCTCTCGAGCGAAACGCTAGCATCGTAACGAATAGAAGAAACAGAGGGTTTCTTGTCTGACCAAACTAATATTCCTTGTTGAATTGTCACAGGAACAACTTTCCCACAAAACGGTTTATTTTCTGTGTGAGAAGCACTTACTTGTATATCTCGTGCAATGTAGTAAGAAACTAGTGCAGCAATAGAACTAATAGGTGATTCTTGTTGTTCTTCAAGTTGCCTTTCATGAGCTTTAGCAACAATCAGTGATACCTCTGGTGAGATATCATCGTTAATTGAATCACTGCCTGGAGGGAGACCGGTAATAATCGCAATCTTCAAGCTGGCAAAGTTGAGACCAAACTCGTATTTGAGATTGCCTGGAATTGTACCATCTATTAGGCTGTTAGCTATCGTCTTTGCTCGTTGTGGATCGGAGGCATTACGAAGAGTTTTCAGACTTAAACCAATCAGTGCAAAAACGATGAGTCCGATTGTCGCCGCAGTAATTCCAACTCCTTCCCAGACACTAACAGAATATTGATTTTGTGAATTCAGGGTATTGGAATGCTTCATCTCGAGTGTTAATTGTTATTTATTATGAGCAAATAGAAATCAATAATTATAGTTTAGTAAACAAGAAACAGCTAATTATAGTAGTGTAGCGTGACTGGAATAACTAGACAGTTTAAAACAGGTGAAATCTTATTTTAAGAGCAGCTAGCTGTTAACTAATTGCTCTTATCATTATTTCAAATCAATACCCAGGAAACTATCGAAAAATCGAGATCGCCATAAAAAACGTACGATCAAACACCAGTCCAATGCGACTAAGCCGATAAATAGATCACTTGCAAGACTCAGTTGTGTTATCTCGAAAAAATGCCGATTGGCAGGAATTGAAACGATTACGAAGTAGACGATGAGCAGCATGAGAGTTATGAGCGAATATCGCCAGTCGCCGCTTAAAGGTTCACCTCCAACCCAAGCGGTTGTTGGAGGTTTCAAAAACGGAATTAACAGCAGTTGGCCCATAATCAAGATCGTCGTCAAGGCGGTGCGAGGGATAGTACGGTTGATTTGATATGGATTTGCACCAGCAGGCAGATCTAGTACTGCAAAGACTAGAAAAAGTAAATAAACTAACAAAGCGATTAGAGTCAGGCTAAAGCTGGCTGGGATCACAAAATGCAGTAGTGATCGCACAACACCCCGGCGATCGCCAACACCTGGTTTTGCCCAAATAGGGGTCACTATTGTTGGCAAACCAACACCGATGAGAGCAATCAGGGCACTTTGCTTGTTTTCCAGAGGGAAACTGTTGGTGACAACTGAGGCGGCAAAAATGAGCAAGGTGATGCAAATACCTCGAACCATAAAAAGTTTCATCGCATCTTGAACACCATTGTGGATGCGCTGTCCTTCAATCAAAGCATGGGGTAAAGCACTGAATGAGTCTTTCAGGAGAATAATATCTGCAACTGCACGTGTTGCTTTACTGCCACTTTCCATGGCGATCGATAAATTTGCCTGTTTCAGCGAAAGGACATCATTCACTCCATCTCCAGTCATGGCGACGTAACGTCCTGCATTTCGCAACACTTCTACCAGCATAGCTTTTTGCTCTGGAGTAATCCGTCCAAAAATCGTGCTACTTAATGCCGCTTGGGTAAACTGCGTCTGATCCATCTGTGCCAGTTCAAACCCAGAAACCACCTTTACGTCTGGATTGAAACCAGCTTGTTTTGCTAAAGCTGCTACAGTCTGAGGGTTGTCGCCAGAAATCACTTTCAGTTCCACACCCGCTTGGGCAAAACCTGCGAGCGTCTCTCTTGCCTCTGGTCGCAGCACATCGCTAAAGTGTATAATTCCTAACGGTGTGAGATTTTGCGGTAAAGTAGGTTTTTCTACCTCGGTTTGCAGTGCCGCTGTATCTGCGCTCCAAGCAAATAGAACAACGCGCAGTCCTTGCTCGATGCCTGCTTGAATAAATTCTTGCATCTCAGGCGTAAACGACACTGATGTTTCCAGAATTTCTGGTGCGCCTAAAAAGTAAACGCCATTCTTAAATGCTAATGCACTCCATTTTCGGGCTGAGGAAAAAGGGACTTCAGCTTGGACTGTTTTCGTTTGTCCACGACAAGCTGCGGCGATCGCTTCACTTGTTTTATTGGGAGCGCTAGTACTGACGGCGAAGTTGCCTAGTAAAGTCCGTAATTTTTCTTGGCTAATCCCGATGGGAAAAAGCGTCTGCAAGCTGATTTGGTTGGTTGTCAACGTACCTGTCTTGTCCAAACACAGTACGTTAACGTTACTAAGTGATTCGATAGCATTCGCTTGCTGGAGCAAAATATCTTGTCCCAACATCCGCACTGCACCCAAACCATAAGCTAAGGTAATCGCGATCAGCAATCCGGCCGGAACTAAGCCTGCTATGACAGCAATACGCTGTACCAAATCTTGGAGCGAATGTTGATTGATGATAAAACCGATAATTGTCAAAATCCATAGAAAGCAGGCAGTTAGGAGAAAAGCCCGGATGACAATGTTAATTTCACGCTGGAGGGGGGTCAAAACTTGGCGGTGAGCCCGCGCTCCTGTCATGAGTTGATAAGCTGTTGTTTCTGTTCCTACCTTTTGAGCTTCGTAGCAGATACTGCCACTAACACAGAAACTTCCTGAGAAAACCGTCTCACCTGAAACTTTGGGAACTAAATCTGATTCCCCTGTTAGTAGGGATTCATCGACTTCAATTCGCCCTTCACCGATAACTTGCCCATCTACAAGAATTTGGTCACCTGCCCTGAGGGGGAAAATATCTCCGACAACAATCTCGTAGGGATCGATTTCCTGCTCGCGTCCATCCCGATAAACGCTTGCTTTTGGTCGATTGAGCAGGGCTATTTGATCAAGTTTCTGTTTTGCCCAAATCTCTTGGTACACATTGACTAACATTGCACCGAAAACAACAACCACGACCAATATGGCATCACCGAAGCGTCCCAGCAAAGCGAACACAACGCTAATGCCAAAGAACACTGCGTTAATGAATGTGAAGACGTTTTCTCTTAAAATCTCGCGATAGGAACGGCTGCTCTGAAGTTTTACATCGTTGCCAAGCCCAGCCGCCCGTCGTCGTAAAACCTCGTCTTGGGTCAAACCCTGCATATCAAGAGTCTGGCTCATCGCTGTTGAACTACTCATGGTTAGGCTGATGGATACGTTAATGTATAAGAACGACTCGGCATTCCTCTATTATCATTACACTTATAAGCTAATTCAACATATTGGCAAAATTTAAAGGGAAATTGTTTTGCTATGCTCATCTGTCAACTGCAAAATGATTAGTTAAAGCGGGGAGCAGGTAGGGGGGGATTTAAGATAGATAACATCTTGGTAAATGCAATATACATGTCAAACCCGCTCGTACAGGATCTGAGGGAAAAATAACTGATTTTTCTTCTCCGTATTACCCATCGCTCCCCTGCCTCTTCCTTATTTACATCCTAAAGACTCACGAGTAGAAACACCAGTTTTAGAATTAACACCGCTAGCACGAGTACAGAGTTTTTTCACTTCTGCACCATCTAAAACTGCATCGGTAAAGTCAGCACCTGTAATATCAACATCATTAAATGTAGAACGCAACAACATTGCTTCTACCAAAATTGCATCAGTGAGATCGGCACCCTTAAAGTCCACTAGATAAGCTATGCCATTACTGAAATCTGAGGAATGCAAATTTGCTTTCTTCAGTACTGAACCGTTAAATACCCCTCCTCGTAAATCAGCATTGCTAAAATTTGCTTGCTCTAGATTGACATTAGTATACTCAGCCCCAACTAAGCTTTGACCGGAATAATTTTTGCTTTCAAGTTCCTGACTATCTAGAGAACGGGTAACACTCGAAGAACTTGCAGCTTGTGCAGGTAAGGGAAACAAAAAAAGAACCAGAGATAAGACCAATCCAGCTAGGACTTGCCAAAATTTCATCATATCAAATTAATAAATCTCAATACTTATACATTTAACTATATAAAGCACATTGGGATTTCGTCATTGGTGAACTGTGTTTTTCTAATCTATGACTAGCAACAGCTAGAAGAGTGCTTCTAGACAAATACAGCTTATTGACCTGTATTATGCAATAACCTAACGGTAGATTTAGTTTAGGTAAACCAAATAATGTTTCTGCATATAGACTGAATTTATAACAATCAGTGAAATTTAAACTTTACTTAATTAAATGTTAAATACTTCTTTACCGTTATTTGAGGAAAATAAAGCTTATTCTTTTCAGAAAAAATGTTAATCATCTAATGTAAGTTCGTATTCAACATTGAGGAAAAACGCTTCTACTCGGAGCTTGCATGAAAGTCATGTATGGGCAAGTTTTTGAACCGTATTTACACTCATATTTGGGAGTAACGTATAATTTATGTCTTGATAGCATCTATGTAAATTACGTTTTTTAAATCGCGCGTTTTTGCGCAGCAGAGGTGACGTGGGACCGAGGCACGCAGTTCACTCGCCTACTGTATCCAAGTTTTAATACCATATTTTTATGGGTAGGATTTTAGATGACCAATGCTTCCAGCATAACAGTATATTTGAATACGGCAATACCATATTGGACCCTCAAAAAATTTTATGGTTTTGGATTTTGCAATCTGAGTTTTACCTTATATAAGTTTCATTAACCAAGGGAGAACATCATATGAACCTTTTTGGGGAGACCGTAACAGTTAGCACTGTTCTTCTTCTCGTGTTATCTGTGGGACTCGCGCTCTTTTTTGAAGCGATCAACGGTTTTCACGATACCGCTAATGCAGTTGCAACAGTCATATACACTCACTCGCTGAAGCCGACCGTCGCTGTCGTCTGGTCAGGCATTTGTAACCTGCTTGGTGTGCTAACATCAAGCGGAGCCGTTGCTTATACCGTCGTAGCACTCTTACCAATTGATTTGGTAACTACTATTGGCTCGGGTCCAAGCTACGCCATGATATTCTCCATTCTGATCTCAGCTATCATTTGGAACTTTGGAACTTGGTACGTTGGCTTACCAAACTCGAGTTCACACGCTCTGATTGGTTCAATCCTGGGTGTCAGTATAGGACATGCACTGCTATCGGGTCATGCCTTAAACGAGGGTCTAAACTGGAAACCAGTCCAAGACGTCTTTACTGCGCTGTTGGTTTCACCTGTTGTGGGATTTGTTTCTGCAGCAGGGCTGCTGCTACTGTCAAAGGCGTTGATCCGACGACCTGAGTTGTACCAACCAGCAGATGCTAAGAAAGCTCCACCGCCTTGGGTTCGGGCTTTGTTGATCCTAACATGTACTTCTGTCAGCTTCGCCCACGGCTCAAATGACGGGCAAAAAGGTATGGGTTTGTTGACACTGATCCTGGTTGCCGTGCTTCCTGGTGCATTTGCATTGAATATCCATTCGTCGAATGTTGCTCCGCTACTTAGTGCGTCACAGTCAGTAGCTCCAGTACTGGCACAATATGCGTCGTCTGGAGTGTCTGTGAACGACCAAGATGCAACTAACCAACTTACAAACTTCTTGAAACCAAACGTTAAAGCCAGCAACGGAATCTTTCCAGCACTGGCGGCTAAGAATAACACTATTACGAACAAACTGTCTGGCAAGACGAGTTTTCAAAGTTTTTCAAATAGCGATCGCCGCGCATTACGAAACGATATGTATCTCGCCTCCTCAACAATTGGCAAGTTAGACAAGGGGAAAGTGCTGACAAATCCCCAAGAGGAGAAGACTTTGAAAGGCTACCAGAAAACATTGGATACAGAAACCAAGTACATTCCCAATTTCGTCAAAGTCGCTGTTGCCCTTGCACTAGGTATTGGCACGATGATTGGTTGGAAGCGTATTGTTGTGACGGTGGGTGAAAAGATCGGTAAAGAACACCTTTCCTACGGACAGGGCGCATCGGCAGAAATAGTGGCAGCGGCAACAATTTCTGCTGCCGATCACTTCGGTCTACCTGTTAGTACCACGCACGTACTCTCGTCTGGTATAGCAGGTACAATGACGGCAAGCGGTTCTGGATTACAGGCAGAAACGCTTAAGAATATAGCACTATCATGGATACTAACCCTGCCGGCTTGTACACTGCTTGGTGCTGCTTCATTTACGGCAAGTTTATTCCTCATCCTGAATCTTCTTGGCATCAAGTAAGATTCTAACAGCATCGTTAAATCAGTTTCCCCCGTGCCCTTTTCAAAGGAGGCTTGGGGGATTTCTGTATAGTGCTGTGTAAAAAGGTAGAGATCGCGAGTCAGGTGGAGTCTTCTCAGTAATACTGGATAAAGACGTTTACCTACAACAGCAAAACAACTTGTGGTCAATCCTGAAGAAATCGTTTCCCTGACGCGAACGCCTCTATTTTCCCTTGCACAAGAACTAAAAGCACGCTTTACCAACTTTGGCGGCTGGGAAATGCCTGTGCAGTTTATTGGGATTAATCGAGAACACGAAGCTGTAAGAAATACTGCAGGGATGTTCGATATTTCCCACATGGGCAAATTTAGCTTACGTTCTAAAGACCTTATTTCCCAACTACAGCCTTTAGTTCCTTCAGACTTGAGTCGCTTACAACAGGGTCAAGCACAATACAGTGTATTGTTAAACCCCTTAAGTGGGATTATAGACGACATCATTTTTTATTACCAAGGGGAAGAATCTACGGGAGTTCAGCGAGGAGTGTTGATAGTCAATGCGACGACCACTACCAAAGATAAAGTATGGTTATTGCAACATTTAGACTTAAAGCGAGTTGAATTTCAAGACCTTTCAAGAGAAAAAGCCTTAATTGCCGTGCAAGGACCAAAAGCTTGTAGCATTCTTCAATCTTTTGTACTTGAAGACTTGACTCCAGTTAAGGGATTTGGGCATTTAGAGGCAACAGTACTGGGGAAATCGGCATTTATTGCTCGCACTGGTTACACTGGGGAAGATGGATTTGAAGTGATGTTAGATCCAGATGTGGGAATAGAATTGTGGCAGAATCTTCTGAATGCTAATGTTGTTCCCTGTGGTTTGGGTGCGAGAGACACCCTCAGACTCGAAGCGGCAATGGCACTTTACGGGCAAGATATTGACGACACCACCACTCCCTTAGAAGCAGGTTTAGGTTGGCTGGTTCACTTAGATACTAAAGGTGATTTTATTGGCAGGTCAACCTTGGAACAACAAAAATCTGCTGGAGTTCAGCGCCGACTGGTAGGTTTACAGATGCAAGGACGCAATATTGCCCGTCACGGTTACCGAGTATTATCAACAGATATAGTAGTTGGAGATGTTAGCAGTGGTACACTATCACCCACACTCGGTTATCCGATCGCCTTAGCTTACGTTCCTACCCAGCTAGCAACTATCGGTCAGCCTCTATTCGTGGAAATTCGCGGCAATACTTACCCAGCAGTTGTCGTTAAACGTCCATTTTATCGGTCAAAAAATCGGATGATGAACGGCTAATTGCTAATTGTTATTAGTTATCAAGCATAATAGTTTTTGTTGTGGAACAGGAGTGGTATGTATGAACGAATATCCTTCAGATTTGAAGTACCTGGATACTCATGAATATGTGCGGTTAGAGGGTGAAATTGCCACTATTGGCATTAGTGCCTTTGCCGTAGATCAATTGGGTGACATTGTGTTTTTGGAATTGCCAGAAGTCAGTGACGCTTTAATCAAAGGAGAAAGCTTTGGCACAATTGAATCGGTCAAAGCGGTTGAAGACTTGAAGTCACCTGTATCAGGCACAGTAATAGAACGTAATGATGCCATGATTGAAGCTCCCGAACAAGTTGCAGAAGATCCTTACGGCGAGGGGTGGTTGTTGAAAGTTCGCGTTAATGATCTCAGTGATACTGACGATATCATGACTGCAGATGAGTATAGCGCTCAAGTAGAAGGGGAGTAGCGTCTGCGCGCTAACTTGCAGAGGAGCTAAGAGGCAGAGAAGGAGCAGAGGGCACTATCGGTTTGCTACTCCTGACTCCTGACTCCTGACTTCTTTAGAAAAACTTCATGAAATTTAGATAAACTGGTTGCTTAAACCCGATGCTTCTCATATATTTGTTGCAAAATATGAATTAGTCCCGTCTGGAGAGCAATTTGTGGTAATTAACGCCCCTCGTCCTCAGTCAAGCTATCAGCAGATCCTGGGGGAAAGCCAAATGTTAAGTTCCTTTAAAGAACGGCACATTGGACCATCATCAGATGATATTCAGCAAATGCTTGAGGTACTGGGCAATACCTACAGCAATGAGCAGACATTATCCTCCAAGCTACAGCCTGACAATGATAAAACCCGAGAATCCCTTGACGATTTTATTGACCAAACGGTACCGCGCTCAATCCGGCTGTTAAATCCATTACAGTTGCCTGACTCATTCAGCGAATACGCTGCGCTTGCTAAGTTAAAAGAAATAGCTTTAAAAAATCAAGTTTTTCGCTCGTTCATTGGTATGGGATATTACGACTGTATAACCCCACCCGTAATTGGGCGCAACATCTTGGAAAATCCCGGTTGGTACACTGCCTACACCCCTTATCAACCGGAAATTGCTCAAGGACGACTAGAAGCACTGCTTAATTTTCAAACCATGATTATCGACTTGACTGGTTTGGAAATTGCTAATGCTTCGTTACTCGACGAAGCCACAGCAGCAGCAGAAGCTATGAGTATGAGCTATGGTTTTTGTAAAAATAAAGCAAATAGCTATTTCGTTTCTCGTGACTGTCATCCCCAAACTATTGAGGTGATACAAACACGGGCGAAACCTTTGGGAATAAACATTATTGTCGGCAACCATCAAACTTTTGACTTTTCGCAACCAATTTTTGGGGCAATTCTACAATATCCTGCTAGTGACGGCACAATCTACGACTACCGGGCTTTTGTAAAAGAATCCCATGCTACTGGTGCATTAGTGACAGTAGCCGCAGACCTCTTAAGCCTAACTCTCCTAACACCCCCTAGTGAATTTGGGGCTGATATTGCTGTAGGAAGTACGCAACGCTTTGGTATTCCTTTAGGCTATGGGGGACCTCATGCAGCTTATTTTGCCACCAAAGAAGAGTACAAGCGGCAGATTCCCGGACGAATTGTCGGTGTATCAAAAGATGCTTATGGAAAAACTGCATTGCGTTTGACTTTACAAACCCGCGAACAGCACATCCGCCGTGAAAAAGCCACCAGCAATATTTGTACGGCACAAGTGCTATTAGCTGTGATGGCAAGTACGTATGCGGTCTATCACGGTCCGACTGGACTCAAGAAAATTGCTGATAACATCCACTCCATGGCTGTAAAACTGGCAGAAGGATTGAAGCGACTGGGTTACAGTATTAGTTCCGAAAACTTCTTTGACACATTACGGGTAGAATTAGGAACACATTCTCTAGAAGACATTTTAGAAGCTTGCGAAAAGCACAAAATTAATATACGAATTTTTGCTCAGGATACTGTAGGTATTTCCCTTGACGAAACTACGACAGAGCAAGATTTAATCGATTTGTGGCAAATTTTCGCGATTGGCAACGAGCTCCCCTTTACTTTAGAAGAATTAACCTCTCTCTCATCCCCCTCTGTTTCTCTGTTGTTCCCCCGTACCAGCACTTACCTCACTCACCCCATCTTCAACCGCTATCATTCAGAAACTGAGTTACTGCGCTATCTTCATCAGCTAGAAACTAAGGATTTGTCTTTGACGACATCAATGATTCCTTTAGGCTCATGCACAATGAAGCTAAATGCGACATCTGAAATGATCCCAGTCAGTTGGGCTGAGTTTAGCAAAATTCATCCTTTTGCACCCCTGTCGCAAACGCGGGGTTATCAAATTATGTTCCAGCAGCTGGAAGAATGGCTTGCTGAAATCACGGGGTTTGCAGGAATTTCCCTACAACCAAATGCAGGTTCTCAAGGAGAATACACAGGACTTTTGGTAATCCGTAGGTATCATGAAAGTCGTTCCGAAGGACACCGTAATATTTGTTTGATTCCCTCTTCAGCACATGGAACAAATCCTGCAAGCGCGGTGATGTGCGGAATGAAGGTTGTTACTGTTGCTTGTGATTCTGAAGGTAACGTTGATATTGACGATCTTAAGGTTAAGGCAGAAAAGCATAGCAAAGAACTCGCAGCATTGATGGTGACATATCCCTCAACTCACGGTGTGTTCGAGGAGCAAATTCAGGAAATCTGTGCTGTTATCCATACTCACGGTGGACAAGTTTACATGGATGGGGCCAATATGAACGCCCAAGTTGGACTTTGTCGTCCAGGAGATATTGGCGCTGATGTCTGTCACTTGAACCTGCACAAAACCTTCTGTATACCCCACGGTGGCGGTGGCCCTGGGATGGGACCAATCGGCGTTGTACAGCATCTGGTGGAGTTTTTGCCCGGACATCCCATAATAGATAATCGGGAATTGGAAATTGGGAATGGCAAAGAAGAAATTTCTCATCCAGAATCCAAAACCCGTTTTGGAAAGTTTGCGACTGAGGATTTCGCTCCAAGCACGCCAGTTCGCAAAACGGGGGGAACCCCAACGCTGTTATCCTGCGACGGGAAACCCGTCTTCCGCACTGGCTCCGCAAGCGACTGGCTCAGCTTTTTGCCAAATCAAAAATCGACCGGTGCTGTTTCTGCTGCACCTTGGGGAAGTGCTAGTATCCTGGTCATTTCTTGGATGTACATTGCCATGATGGGTGCAGAGGGTTTGACGGAAGCAACGAAGGTGGCAATTCTCAATGCTAACTATATCGCTCGTAGACTTGAGCAATATTATCCCGTTTTGTATAAGGGGAAAAATGGTTTAGTCGCCCATGAGTGCATTTTGGATTTGCGATCGCTCAAAAAATCTGCGGGGATCGAAATCGATGACGTTGCCAAGCGTCTTATGGATTATGGTTTCCATGCACCTACAGTTTCCTGGCCTGTAGCAGGTACAATTATGGTGGAACCAACAGAAAGCGAATCCAAAGAAGAGTTGGACCGTTTCTGCGATGCGATGATTGCCATCCGCGCAGAAATCGCGGAAATTGAGTCTGGTAAGGTCGATCCCCAAGATAATCTCTTGAAAAATGCACCTCACACAGCAGAAAGTTTAATCGTCGGAGAGTGGAACCATCCCTATTCTCGCGAACAAGCTGCCTACCCCGCACCTTGGACTCGTGACCATAAATTCTGGCCTAGTGTTGGTCGCATTGACAACGCTTATGGCGACAGGAATTTTGTTTGCTCTTGTCTGCCGATGGAGGCTTATTCAAATTAGTAGGAGTAGGTGCTCTCTTCGCATACCAGAGAGTTAGTTAACAACCCATCGCTATATCACTTGGTGGTGTAGCGATGGGTTGAAAGAATTCTAGTGGTGCGTTTCATTGGTTCTAATGGGTTAGAAAAGTTCGTAGTAAGCACTTTAGTGCTTAAAAAATTGAGCGATTTATCGCTCACTACAAACCCCTCAAAATTAAGTTTACCAAGCATTCTTATAAGTTTAAATACTGAACAATGGATGCGAGTGGATAAGCCGCTAAAATCAATGTGTAAGCTTAGCGCACCCTACTAATTCTTCTAGTAGGGATGGAGGTTGATAGCCTAAAGCAAAAGCCTTGGAACTATTTAAAGAAACATCAGCCGGTCGAGGTGCTGCCATTTTCACATCTTGTTGTCGGCAAGCTTTAAGTTGATTGGCTGGGAGTTGAAATACTTCCACTAATAAACGACCAAAATCATAACGCGATATCCGCTCTTTTCCACCTAGATGAATGCGTCCGTTAACTTTTTCCAAAGCTAATAACAGTCCTTTTGCCGCAGTTTTTCCACTAACTGGTGTGCGAAATTCGTCTATAAATAAATTTAATTCCTTTCCCTCTTTTAAAGTTTGAATAAATGACTGTATAAAACTTGTGGCTGTAGGTGTTGCCATGCCAAACATCAATGGCATCCGACAGACTGCGGTTAGAGGGTAACGTTCTAGCATACCTTCCTCAGCCATCACTTTTTGCTCTCCGTAAATGTTGACAGGACTTACGGGATCTGTTTCCTTGTAGGGAGCATTTAAGCCATCAAAAACTAAGTCAGTTGATGTAAAAACGCAAGGAATAGAATAATCTGCACAAAGTCCAGCGATATTGCAAGATGCTATTACATTAATTGCGTGTGATTCATCTGAGTGAGTTTGACAAAAATTGGGTTGAGATAGTGCTGCTGTATGAATAACTGCTGCTGGTTGGATTTCACTAAATATCTGTTGAAGTTCTTGAAAATTTGTCAAGTTAACTTTAAGCATATTTATACCAGTAATTTCTAAAGAATGAGAAAAATATGTCCCAGAAACTTCCCATTCTTGCTTTGCTAACTGACAAAGATGCCATCCTAAAAAGCCACTGGAACCTGTAACTAACAGTTTTTTCATGTTTAATTTTTTATTAACTAACTCTCACACGTACTGATAACTCATCAGCTTCTCGCTACAGTAGATGCATTTGCTCGCTGGCGAAATCACTACTAAGATGGAAATTCAGCCCAGAAATAGTAAGGGTTCAACCTATATCAAGCGATCGCACTGTTATGACTGGTCAGAGTTAAGCTGAAGTCTGAAGGTTGATACAATTCATTTTGTACAGCATGCTCGCTGACTGTTGAGAGCTGAATGCTTTCTAAAATATAAACATGCCGATTGACTCCAACTCCAACTCATCCCAGTCTCATCCCTCAGAAACTAATGTTGAGCACGACTTACAAGCAGATGATTTTGACGGTGCAACTGAGAATAGCCTGCTTGCAGAAGGACAAACTACTCAACAAGCCTTAGCGGCGATCGCATCGCTACAGTCGCCGCACAATACAGCAAATCTACAAAAAGTACTTTTAGGTGTAAAACGCCCTATTGAAGCTGTTACAGTCAATCCGATCATATCCTTGCTCATTCTGGTGGCGATCGCCATCACGATTATTGGATTAGTTTTGAATAACTGGATAGTTGGCGATTTGGGAATACTATGCGCTTTGCTACTATCCCTAAAAGTACTGTTGCCTTGGTTGCAAATTCTCATAGACAAGTGGTTTTCATTCCGAGAACGATCACTGTTTATTGCGTTTTTGGGAGTAATCGTCGCCTTAATTGGTTCGATCAAGTTCTCTGGTATGGGCGATTGCCTACTAGACTGGGGAAGTAAGGTTAACTGGGAAGCTTCCGGGACATTAGCAGAATGGTTTGGTGCTTTGGGGCAAATTTTGATCGCCGTCGTCGCAGTTTATATAGCTTGGCGACAGTACGTAATTTCCAAAGACTTGACAATTCAGCAAAACCTGCTGACTGTTCAGCAAAACATTATCACCCAGCAACAAACTATTGATTCCTATTTCCAAGGGGTCTCCGATTTGGTATTAGATGAAGAAGGATTATTAGAAGATTGGCCGCAAGAAAGAGCGATCGCCGCAGGGCGCACAGCAGCAATCCTAAGTAGTGTCGATGGCAGTGGCAAAGCAAAAATTCTCCGCTTTCTCTCGCGCTCCAAATTGCTGACACCTCTCAAACGCGATCGTCACCTTGGTCGCGCTATTCTTGATGGTTGTGGTGGTTACGCCGAAGACCGCGTCGCAGGTTTGCGCGTTATCGATTTAGGAGTTATGCTTGCAAGCGCAAACCTTGCGGGCACAGATTTGCGTTGGACTGACATCTCGGAAGCAAATCTTGTCCGCGCTGATTTGAGCCACAGTGACTTGGTCAAAGCTAACCTTTCCCGCACTATATTATATGAGGCTAATCTCAGTGGTGCCGACCTCAACGCGGTTCGGTTATTCTATGGTTCAGCGGAAGTCGCATCACCTCGCAGTCGCACAGAACCCCCAAACTACCAAACTGGAGAACACACCGGTGCCGTTGTTGAAAATATTAATTTTACAGGTGTAAGGCGGATGTCTGACTCTCTACGTTACTACTGTTGTGCTTGGTGTGGTGAAAAAAGGAGGGGCACTATTCCCGGTGGTTGCGAAGGCATACCTAATAAGTTAGGGAGATAATAATGATTCGCTACCAAACCACACCTGATGGAATCACTGGCTTCTTCGTGAGTTGGAACAGTCTGTACACTTATGAAAAGCAATATCAAATTTTTTTAATAGTATTTTTGTACTAATATAATGCTATTGTGGACTAAATAGTTAAAATGTCAGTAAGTCGGAGATTAAAAAGCTATTTATGTAAAGAAAAGTAAAGTTAATAAAATTATTTTGTAGTAAGCGCTTCAGCGCTAAAGCGCTTACTACGTACCAAAAAAAATCATTAAATCCTTAGCTAAAACTGATCGACTTTCTTTGAGGTCTTAGCCATGACAGTTGCTCAAGTCCAGTCAGGAGTTCCCCATCTAACTTATCACGTAAAGTGGGAGAAACTCCCAGAAGATTATCTTTTACCAGATGAACCAGTGGAAAATACTAGTCAACCCCTCATAGCTGCCGCCCTACGGGAAAGCATGGAGTTAATCGGATTGTTAACTCCTGAAAGACTGGTTGCCTCTAACCTGGGTATCTGTGCCACAGTCAATGGCAAGACGATTGTCAAAGCACCAGATTGGTTATATGTACCTAAAGTTTTGCCCCTGGAATCTCAAGGGACGCGCCGAAGCTATACTCCCCGTGTGGAAGGAGATAGTCTGGCAGTAGTTATGGAGTTTTTGTCAGAAACAGACGGCGGGGAGTACTCATTTCGACCTTTCTACCCATACGGTAAGCTTTGGTTCTACGAAAGGATTTTACAAGTACCTGTTTATGTTATCTTTGAGCCAGAGGAAGGTACGCTCGAGATCCGACAATTGCAGGAAAGTCAGTATCAAATGCAGCAGCCAGATGAAAATGAGCGTTACTGGATAGCTTCATTAAATCTTTATCTTGGGATTTGGCATGGTACAAAGGCTGAGCGCACAGGCTACTGGTTACGTTGGTGGGATGCTGATGGTAACTTGTTGTTATGGGGAGCAGAGCGTTTGGAACAGGAACGTCAACGAGCAGAACAGGAACGTCAACGAGCAGAGCAAGAAAGTCAACGAGCAGCACGATTAGAATCATATCTTCGCTCTCAGGGAATCGATCCAAACCAAATTCCTTAGCTATTTGATTGTGCTTGATAGCGACTGTATTAACCGATGGCTGTTGGCTAAAAAGTTTTGGTCGCGCTCGTGGAACATATTATACTTTGTCAAACAAAGATAAACCGGATGATTTGCTTTCACTACTATCCAACTCTGAGCATAACGAACCGAACTCCGAGCATAACAAAACTTTATCATTGATGGAAATAGCTGCTTCAGTTAGAGATAAAAAACGAGTTAGTCCAGAATTAATGCAGGCTACTATACTCAAACTTTGTTTAAACGAATATTTACTTCTTAAAACATTAGCCGAATTAGTAGAACGTAGCCCAGACACGATTCGGACTCACTACGTTACTCCAATGTTAAAGAAGGGTTTACTAGAACTTAAATATCCAGAGCAACCAAATCATCCGCAGCAAGGATATAAAGCTGTAGGCTCCCCACGTTAACATATCTTAATAGTTGTCTTGACTCCTTTTGACATACTCTGCCATACTACTTTCATAGAGACAACTTCAGATGACTAGATGAGACTGCTGAAAAGGTATCTATATAAAGCTTTCTAACCGATGGGCGATACTGGATTTGAACCAGTGACCCCTTCCGTGTGAAGGAAGTGCGCTACCCCTGTGCTAATCGCCCGTAATTTTATAGAATAACATCGGCAGCTTTAAATTGCAAGAAACGGAGAAAAATGCACCCTGCGCCCTACAGTCTTTATGATAAGTCAGTAACGGGACATAATATTACTTATTGTCTCTCCTCATTCCTCAATCTCCCTGCGGATATTCATCCCACAAAGTTGTGATTTCCCGTAGACTTTGGTGGTTGCCATCACCCAAAATAACATGATCTAGAAGGGGAATGCCCAAAAACTGGGCTCCGGCTAAAAGTTGGCGTGTTAATTCGATATCTTCGTTGCTGGGTTCAACGTTTCCAGAAGGATGGTTGTGAGCTACTATGACTCGCGTTGCACCTTGACGAATCACTTCTCGAAAAATTTCACGAGGCGGTGCTAAGGTTTCGGTAGCCGTGCCAATGGTGATCACTTGTGTTCCCAGCAAACGATTTCTCACATCTAACAACACCACGGCAAAACGTTCCTTCGTTTGCCAATAAACGCAATGGTATGATTCTGATGTTGAGTTTGTCATATCACCATGAAATTAGGATACGCCAGAAAATCAAAGGGAGAGCCAGAGTCTCTTGAGATGCAAATATCACGACTAACTAAAGCTGAGTGCGATGAAATACTAAGTGACATTAAATCAGGGACGACCAGCGATCGCGTCCAATGGAAAAAATTAATCGCTTTCATTGAGTCAGGTAAAGTAACTGAAATTGTTGTCACCCGCGTAGATAGACTAGGGAGATCGCTAGTCTCTCTTTGCGAAGTCTTGAAATTAATTGAGCAAAAAAAAATAAAGCTAACAATTCTTGATGCACCAGTAGGAGATCCTTCATCTCCTTTTGGATGGTATTCGTTAACACAAATGAGTCTCAGTGCTGAATTTGAATCAAGGATGATGTCAAACCGAGTTAAACATGGAATGAATCACCTAAGAGAAAGCAAAAAAAGTTTTAAAGCAGCCTTTGGTTATGAAAGAACAAAAGAAGGAAAGCTAATTCCACACCAAATTAATTGGGAGATAGCCAAAGGAATCATCGATATCTATCTTGAAATAGGAATTCTTAGAAAATCAATAGCGATTGCTTTTGAGAAATTTCAAATAAAAATGTCTGTACCCGGACTTCGAGATTGGTTAAGAAATCCTCAACTCCGAGGACATACTGTTTACAACATTTGGCATAACAGGAATAATCCTAGCGAATGGGAAGTTAACGAAAATACTCACCAAGCACTCATTACAGAAAAAGAATATCAGCAAATTGAATTTTTAATGAAGCGCGGGCGATCAATGTGGGGAGCAAAATCTAATAGTTCAACAGCAATGAAATATCCACTTGCTGGACAAATATATTGCGGAACTTGTGGTGGAAAATGTTATAAAACTGTCGCTGGATTAACTGAACCTGGAGCAAGATGTCGAAAGCGAGATGAAGGAATCCAGTTTTGCACTAATAAAAAGAGCATTTCATTGAAGAAAATTGAAAATGCTGTCATTGAAAAAATGCAAAAACGCTCTAGAGAAGTTGCTCAGATTATTAATAATTCTACTAATGAAGAAAAAGTAGATCCACCCAAACTTCAAGAATTACGAAAGCAGTTATCTGGTTTAATGACTTTGGGCAATAATCCAGCGATCGCTGCTGCAATGGATGAGGTGCGTTCACAAATACTCAATGAAGAATCTAGACTAAATACCAGTGTTTCACATTCAGAAGAGTATTTGGAACTAATCAAAGTTTGCGAAGATCAAGAATATTTTCAAAGCGAAACGGTACAAAATCTAACAATTTTGTACCGTTGTTTTGTCGAAAAAGTCATTATCAGCGATGGACAAATTCAGGAAGTTGTATTGAAGATTTAGCAATATTTTCTTCGGAAATTAATTGTAGAATTTCAGCTTTATTTTGCTGATTTTGCTGAATGAGTTGCATTAATTTTTCGTAGTGTTCCCATTCTGGCGTGCTGGCTAACAATAATATTTTAGTTTTAACATCGAGTGGGAAGTCGGCGATCGCGGCATAAACTAACATCGACTTTTTAACTTTTTGTAGCATTGCGTTTTTTGTTGTGGTTTGAAACAAAATTACAACAAAAACGCAGCAAAATCAAGCAGGAATTCGCTGACTTATTTCATGACGAGTTCTTGCTATCCAACCCGTCGAATATCCAGCGAGTTCCTGAAATTGGTGCATTACTGAAATTGTCGGCATCCAACCAGAATCAAACTCTTGATTGACCGATACCCAAGCGAAGAAAGTATTCAATGGTTTCTCCTTGCGCTGCACTAATTTATTGGCAATTTCTAAAAATTCTTCCTCGCTAGGACACCAAGATACACAAGAAACGAAATCAAACGGAGCTAACCGCAGACTCTATTCCTTGCTTAGTATTCGCTCTCTGATTGACCTTACTCGTTCGTTTTCTTTTAGGTTCTAGAGTCTTGGGTTTATCTTTACCCGTGGTCGCTTCAAAGCTTTCGGTCTTAGCCTCTGGCATTGCCAAAGAAATCAAACTTTGAAACTTCTGAGTCCTGTTAAGCAATATTTTCTTGACATCCGTATGCTTCATAAATCGAGTAATTTCATCATCACTCGTTCTTGCTCGAACAGTATCAGCAGCATTCGTGTCAGCTTGCAATACGACCCCATCAAAACAGGTGAACTTGTCTCCACTTCTGGCACCCAAAAGAATGCCGTGCCGTGAATCAAGTTGTGACGTATACGCAGCGTTGACTGGAATAATCGTGCAACCTACACGAGATGAAACTTGAGACAAAGCATCAGCTACGACTCCTTTGCACCATAATGAAAGGTTTCGCTTGATGCGTTTTGACCGTTTAGCTTTTGAAGTGAATTGCTCGGTCAAGTCTTCATAACCTACAGATTTTATCGCATTGTGCATCAACGCTACTGTAGCAGTAAAAACCAATGTTCTAATTCTGCCCTTAAACGAAAGCTCTCTCGAATTCCATTTAATGCGTCCTAAATTATTTTTCTTGATGCGTTGGGCTTTGGCGTAATTGCTCTTTGCCCTTGCTTTAGCCGCGATCGCCCGAATCTTGTTGCGTCGTTTCCCTTTTTCATTACGGCAATCAGCTTCAGTTGTTTGCAGCGAACCAAAGTCAGTTCCAATGAATTTGGCACCATCATTTGATGAAGTAGCAAAGACTTCTGAGTAACCTCTATCTATACCAATATCGATCCCTTCAGTACGTTTAGGTGCTGAAACAACTTCTGTTATGTAATGGATATACCATTTGCTAGAACGCTTAATGAGTCGAAATTGACCAGTGATTTCTTGTTTAAGTGTCGTAGGAATTCTTAAAACTTTGCCTTTTTTAAGTCCGGCGAATTGAATCCAAACAATGCCATTAATATCGGTTTGACAGTTGTACTCTCTTACAACAATCTGATTATTGACATGAGTATGACCGCGATACCAAAACTTTCTGACAAGTTGCTGAAGTTTTGGATGATTTAACCATTCTCGCGATTCTAATACATGTTGAGCAATAGATTTTCGTGCTGTCGCTTTTTCGTATCGCAAACCTAAAACTCTGAGGACTTTTTCAATACACGAAGCTTGACAAGTATGGATATCGTCAATTACATCAGTGACTGTTGTTTCCCAAGTTTTTGCAAGTATATTATATTTTGCGTTATCTAGACGCAAAATCTTGTCTATTTCATAACTAGAAATACCCCAGGCTTTTAATGAACCATACTCGTTCCATAAATCAGAACGCAAGAAACCAAGACGAGAAGCAATAATGTCAAGTTCATCAGACTTCCATTTATTAAGCTTCAAACTGCCGATGCTAGCAATTCGAGTAATAGCGCTAATACCTTTGACTTTCTTTTTTCTCGCCATGAGTTCGACCTCTCAATGTATACTTTAATTGTAGCATTAATACTTTAGAATGCAACAAAATTTTTGCAATCTAATCAAGCAGGAATTCTTTGCCGCATTTCATGCTGAGTTCTAGCTATCCAACCAGATGAATATCCTGCCAATTCTTGAAACTGGTGCATAACACTGATTGTTGGCATCCACCCTGAATGAAATTCTTGATTAACTGACACCCAAGCAAAGAAGGTGTTCAACGGCTTTTCTTTGCGCTGCAATAGTTTTTCGACAATTTCCAAAAATTCTTCTTCAGATGGAACCCAGCGATCGCCCCTCGCGATTCGTTGTCCTTTTACCCAAGAATAAAAAGCCGCTGATATTTTAAATGATTTTCCTTCCAGTGTCTTGCACTGTTTCACTGCAAAATATATTTCATCATACTCCGGTGAAAAAGCAGCAAGCTGAGCAATTGCCCACATATGATTTTCTGCATCAGCTAGTATTTTAGAAAACCGAGTTTCATTTACGACCACGGCTAAAGTCAACTCAACTTCTTTGTTGTGAGCCATTTCAGCGCGAGGTTCTTTGTCTTCCTCTTCTATCTCTTGAAACTCAAAACCACATTCAGGACAATGAGTTGCTGACTTCGGCACTTGCGCGTACCCACACCCGCCTTCCTCTTCAGGACATCTCCTGAATTTACCTGACTTATTTTTCTTAACTCCATCAAGCGACCACTCGTGAGGATCTTCGGGGTAACCATGCTCTTCGCAAATCCCCGCATGGTCAAGAAATATCGCAACTTTTTCGTCATCAATAGTTACACCACGGGCGCGACCCCGTGCTTGTTGTGCTTTAATTATTGACTTACTTGGTGCAGCCAATTGCACGCATCCAACTGATATCTCAGGTAAATCTAAAGTTTTGCAGTAAGTTGACAAATCGAATCCCTCAGTGAGCAGCGCTACTTGATACAAAATTGGTGCATCACCACTGATAAATTTGCGAAGCACTTCGAGTCTTTCTTTGTCACCCATCTTGCCATCGCAATGAATTGCATTGATTCCTGCGGCGTTAAAATCTGCAACGATCGCTCGGCTATGTTCACAATTTACTGCGAATCCAATTGTAGGAACGTTTCCGTATTTGTCTTGAACTTTCTCTTTCCAAGTTCGCACCAAGTCCCCCCTCAAAGATGATTTGTTGATAGCAACTTCTAAATCTTTTTCAACATAATCACCATTTGATACTTTGACATCTTTCAGGTCTGGAACCCTGGAGGCATAGTATTGCGATCGGGGTAGGAACCCGCGTGCTTGTAACTCAGCATAAGGAATACCGCAAACGATGCTTTGATAAAGCCCGTTGAAGCGCTTGCCTTCTTTGTCAACGGGAGTTGCTGAAGCACCCACGATTCTTGCTTTAGGAAACAACTCTTTAATGGTGTTGTATCCCTTGTATCGCTTGTGACACTCGTCTATTACGATGAAGTCAAAATTAAAAGTCTCTTGCCATTTCTCCCAATCTTTTAAGAATGATTGAAATGATTGAATAGTCGCGACTTGCACCGCCCTCTCTGGTGTAAACGGAAATGCCCCCGACTTGGGTGCTTTTATGATTCCAATATTTTCTTTAGGTATTCCAATATCTATAAGGTGTTGCCTCATCTGCTTAATCAACTCACCCCTATCAGCAAGCACCAATATTTTTCTTCCTAAGTCAAAACTTGAGCGCAGCATCGCGGCGAGTATTTTGGATTTACCTCCACCTGTTGCTAATTGCAAAATACAGCCGCGATCGCCCTTCCTGAAGCGATCTCGTATTTCTTCAAGTAGCGATCGTTGGTAGGGGCGTAGAATCTTTAAGTAGTCTTGCATAGCCAACTTCGTCTCTTCGTGGTTTAAAATATTATAGCAAATACATTTTAAA
>JAQYWN010000321.1 GCA_029379265.1 Rhizonema sp. NSF051 | reverse complement strand
TTATAAATTATCTATGTTGGCAGTCAGTGATGCAGAAGCAATTATTTTAAATTTAGTGCAACCTCTGGACAGTCAACAAGATACAGAAGTTGTCGATTTGGTAGCAGCAAGTAATCGTGTTCTTGCTTCTCCTGTCACAAGCGTTCTTCATTTTCCTCATTGGGATAATTCGGCAATGGACGGCTATGCAGTCCGTTACGAAGACGTTCAGTACTGTAGCTCAGAAAATCCAGCAGTTTTAGAAATTGTTGAGGAAATTCCAGCAGGCTATCAGCCCAAAATACCGATTCAACCAGGACAAGCAGCGCGAATTTTGACAGGGGCGATTTTACCACAAGGTGCGGATACAGTGGTCATACAAGAGGTCACACGCCGGAAAGATAGCGAAGTGACAATCCTCACCGCTCCAAAACCGCAACAATTTGTCAGATACCGGGGATCGTACTACCAATCTGGGACACAACTACTACCTAAAGGTATTCGATTGACTGCTCCAGAAATTGCTGTGTTAGCGGCTGCTCAGTGTCAAAAAGTACGTGTTTACCGTTTTCCAAGAGTGGCAATTTTGTCAACAGGAGACGAATTGGTAACGATTGAGCAATCATTACAACCGGGGCAAATAGTTGATTCAAACCAGTATGCGTTGGCAGCTTTGGTAAGACAGAGTGCTGCCGAACCGCTGATGTTAGGAATTGTGAAAGATGAACCAGAAGACATTCAAAAAGCGATCGCCTACGCCTTAGCCAACGCCGATATCGTTCTCTCTTCTGGTGGTGTCTCAGTAGGTGATTATGACTATGTTGAAAAAATATTAGAGTCATTGGGGGGAGAAATTCAAATTCGTGCCGTGGGTATGAAACCAGGTAAACCCCTTACTGTTGCTACATTTTCCTCTCCCCAGGCTCACCTATACTTTGGTTTACCAGGAAACCCTGCTGCTGTTTTTGTCACTTTTTGGCGATTTGTTCAACCAGTGATCAAAAAACTTTCCGGACTGGCTGAAGGTTGGGAACCAGTATTTGTGAGGGCGCGATCGCTGCAAGATTTGCGATCAAATGGTGAGCGTGAAACTTACCTTTGGGGTCAGTTATTTTTGAGTCACGAGGGAGTTTATGAATTTCGTCTCGCTGAAGGTAGTCATAGTTCTGGCAACTTAATTAACTTAGCTCAAACTAACGCCTTAGCAATTCTCCAAGTTGGTAAAACATTAGTTCCAAAAGGAGAAAAGGTGCGAGTTTTAAGGATAAATTAATTGTTAGTTGTTGATGGCTAGCTAATTGCTGGTTTCTTGAAGAATTTCTGTTGCTTTTTGGGCAGAAAGCGGTCGATAGAACAGAAAACCCTGTACATCTTCACAATTGATAGACTTTAAGAACTCCAATTCCTCTTCCTTCTCGACGCCTTCAGCCGTCAGTCTCAATCCCAAGCTTTGCCCTAAGGCAACTATTGCTGTGACAATATGAGCAACTTTGGAGTCTGTCGTTAATTCTTGAATAAAAGATTTATCGATTTTTAGATTGTGGAGAGGCAACATCTGTAGCCGCGATAGCGAAGAATGTCCCGTGCCAAAGTCATCAATCGATAGGTAAACGCCCATTTTCTCCAGCGCGTATAGCACAGTTTGCGTATATTTTAAATTCTCTATAGCAGTTGTTTCCGTGATCTCTAACTCTAGAAAGTGCGGATCTAGCCTTGTCTGCTGTAAAATTCTGACTATTGTCTCCACTAGTTTGGGTTGGCGGAACTGCTTAGGAGAGAGATTGACGGAGATAGTGAGGGGAGGGAATCCTGCTTCTTGCCAAGCTTTGTTTTGTTTGCAGGCTTTCTGTAAAACCCATTCTCCGATGGGGACGATTAATCCACTTTCTTCAGCGAGGGGAATGAAGACATTGGGAGACAGCAATCCCATTTCCGGGTGTTGCCAACGCAACAGAGCCTCCATCCCAATAATTTTTCCAGTTGTAGTATTAACTCGTGGCTGGTAATACACCACCAATTCTTCCCGCTCCAAAACATAACGCAAGCTCTTCTCTAAGGTGAGGATTTCAGGAGTTTTCGTACTCAAAGAAGTGCTGTAGAATTGGTACTGATTCCTCCCAGAATCTTTAGCATGATACAAAGCCGCATCTGCGTGCTGAATTAGAGTTTCTACATCAGGGCTATCCTCATTGAATAAGGCAATGCCGAGACTGGCTCTCACATAAAGTTCGTGTTCTTCGATCTCGAACAATTTCTCTAATGCTTGTAGGATTCTCTTGGCAACCTGGACGACCTCATCAACATAACTCACTTGTGGCAGTAGGATAGTAAATTCATCGCCTCCCCAACGAGCAACAGTATCACCAACTCTGAGGGAATCTTTCAATCTTTGGGCAACGCCTTGCAACAATTTGTCTCCTAGTGTATGACCTAAAGTATCGTTGATGGTTTTGAACCGATCTAAGTCAAGAAACATTACCGCTAGACTTTCTCTATTCCGAACCACGTTATGTAGGGCATTGGAGAGTAGTTGATCAAAGAGCAGGCGATTAGGTAAGCCAGTCAAGAGATCATGGAGAGCTTGGTAGCGAATTTTGTCTTCTACTTGCAGGCGTTGGCGAGCGCTACTAATACTAGCTGCCATCGTCAACAAAGTCGATTCTTCATGCTTTGACCATTGACGTTTTTTAGAACAGTCTGCAAAGCCAAGGTATCCCCAAAACTGATTGTCTAACCGCAGAGGTACCAAGAGCAGGGATTGAACGCCGTCTCGGTTGAGGAGTTCTTGTTCGGAACTTGGAAATTCTTGAACGATCCCGCTAATCGTCTGTCCGGTGGATAAAGCAGTGTACCACCGATTTAATCCATTCGCTTGATAAAGCAAATTTTGCCAGTGGCGGCTTGAAGGAGCAAGATGAGAGCGAGTCCATTCAACCCGCAAGCTCAGAACTATTTCCTTTGTAACGGGGTGGGGATGACTCTCAAAGAGGTAAGCTCGATCCACAACGGCAGTTTCACCTAAGGTAGTTAGAACTTTGTAAAGAGCCGTATCATAGTTCATTTCCACTAACAGATAGTTAGCCGCTTCACAAACTGCTTGTAGCAAGCGATCCCGGTGGAGGAGTTCTGCTTCGGCTCGCTTTTGCTCAGTAATTTCCCTATTGAAAATTCTAATTAAATCGCATTCGGGAAGGTAGTGAACGGATTGCTCAAAAACTTCACCGTTAACTTCTACCTCTCGAACAAAAGATTTTCCTGCTAAATTTTGGATTTCCTTGATGAGTCCTGCTATAATGGGATGCTGTTTTTTTAGTTCCCTAATATTAGGAAATTTGCGAGTTGCAGCTGGATTGAGATAAGTCACTTTTCCCTCCAAATCCATTTCGACAATTGGATTAGGGTTCAGTTCAGGGAAAGACGCTAAACGGGCTAGGGCGACATCAGTAGCTCCTCCTGGATTCGGAGTTGCGACAATGAGATTTTCAAAAGGATTGATGGCATTGGCTTGCTCTGATATTAAATGAGGCAAGTTTTCTACTTCCAGAGATTGAGAAAATGCTTGTTCTGACAAGTTAGAAAGGGCAAAATATTTTGCCTGAGCTTGATGACAGCCAAACTCTATCAGATCCCCATCTTTAAGTTCCTGAGAAAAGCATTTAGTGCCATTAATAAATAAGCCATTTTTACTTCTGTTTCCCTTGAAGCTACCGTCAATAATTAGAAAACCGTATTGTTCAGTTTCTGCTACAGTTACGCGCATTAAAATGGCGTGTTGCCTCGATACTGATTTAGAACGAAGGACGATAGCGTTCCGGGAATCCTGTCCGAGAGAGTAAGTCGCTTCTTGAAGGACGATGGTTCGCTGCCCTTCAATATCTTGAATAACAAGCAGGTGACGGATCTTTCCCTGCTCATCTCCTAGCATATATCTTCCTCAAATTCTTACCTCATAGGGTCTTGGTCGAAAAAATACTGCTCCAATGAGTTTTGATTTTTCGCCCACATTTCTGTGCATAAGCTACGTATAGCAGCGCGATCACGCCACTAGTCATTGACTCTTAAGGAACAGTTCAGCCAATTAGTCCTGTAAAAGACAAGAGTGCTGTGGGCGTGGAAATCACTCTTCAGTCAGACACAGGTTAAAAACCATAAATAGCTTCAACCTACCCCTACTCCCTTGCCTCGCTTGCCTCCTGATCATGACGGTTAATCCAAATACCTCTTAATCCAGCAGCTTTAGCTCCATGATAATCCTCTGCAACACTGTCACCAATGTGCCAAGCAGCTTCCGGGGGACAGTTATGCTTTTCTAAAGCGATGGCAAAAATTGTGGGATCTGGTTTAGCAGCCCCAGCCTGTGTAGAAATGGTAACGGACTCAAAAAAATCTCTTAATTCTAGACTTTGCAATACTAAGTAAATCCGAGAATCAAAGTTGGATAGCACTCCCAGTTCAATTCCCATTTGCCGCCACTTTGTCAAAGATGAGAATACATCAGGATACACAAACCAAGGTTCAGCTGTGCCAAAGTGAATATAGACTTCGCTAAAAAAAGTTGAGAAGTCGGAAAAATCTTGGATAACACCTGCGTGTTCAAAAGTGCTAAAAGCAACGCGGTACCACCACTCAAACTCGTGTTGGGGAATATCCTGCGGTTCTATATTGGGAAAAATCGGCGGCGGCGCTGCTTTAAAACTTTGGATGAATGTTTTGTTTAAAGTCTCAGGTGAAACTCCAACACCAAACTCCTGCGCTATCTGACTATAAACTTCGCCCACACTACCTTTAACGCCGAAGAGTGTGCCAACGGCATCTAATAAAATAACTTTCGGTCGTTCTATCATAAGCGTTTAGCTTTTAGCTTACCCTATCCTCTGGGTATCTTCAGCAATCAGCCGTTAGCTATCAGTTTTCATTGCTGACGGCACGACAGCCGATTGCTATTTAGAGAGTGTTTCTATAATAGGACGGACAAGCCAGTTAAAACCAACTTTGAGTTGATGATCTAAAGTAGGCTGTCGATATAGATAAGCAAGACGACGGGCGATGTATGCCAATGAACCATCTAGTTTGAGACCCAATCCCGTAAAAGTGGCATTATCAACCCCCAATGTCATCATCTCACCCAAGTGTTGATAGCGGAAGGGGAGCAAAGGACGATTAGTTAGAGTTGCCCAAATATTCCAAGCTGTATAATCAGCTTGTTGGAAAGCAGCTTGTGCTGTTGTTGGGACTTGTTTTCCTTCAGCGTCCCGACAGTCTGCTAAGTCGCCTAATGCAAAAACTTCGGGATGGTCAATAACTTGGAGAGTTGGTGTAATCTTAATCTGACCGCGTTGATTTTGTTCAACAGGAAGCGATCGCACAACAGGTGACACCCGCGTTCCCACTGTCCAAATCACCAAATCTACAGGAATTGTGTCTACCTGATTTTTGTACTCAAGGGCGATACTCTCTGGTTCTATTGATTCTACCTTGGTTTCCAAATCAATGAACACACCCCGATCTTCTAAAGCTTTACAAGCTGCTTCTCGGTTGAACTCGGGCGATGTTTGTAAAATTTGGTCAGAGAGTTCAATCAGTCGAAATCTTCCTCTTTCGCCTAGTCTGTCTGCAAGTTTGCAAGCTAGTTCTACACCACTATAACCACCACCAACGATCGCGACTCTAATTTTGTCTGCCTCAGATTCTTCCAAAACTCGCAGTCGCTCTTCTATACGATAAACGTCTGTAGTTGAGCGGAATGGGTAGGCATAGGATGTCGCACCTGATGCCATATCTAGTGGTGTTTCCCCACCTAGTGCCAACACTAATTGGTCGTAGGAAATTTCTGGCTTATCCTGTAAATATACCTGTCGCTGGTCTATATCAATTTTATCTACAACTGCTTGACAGAATCTTACGCCTGTGTTTTCCAAAACTTCTTCAAATGGAGGAGCAATTTCCCAGGTTTGCAGCTCACCAGTCAGCAGTTCATAGAGTAGGGGAGAGAAGAGGAAGCGATCGCTTTTATCTACCAGAACAATTTCAGGTTTCTGGGAGGTTTCCCAAGGTAGCTGGCTTAAGCGCAAGGCAGTGTAAAGACCACCAAAGCCTCCCCCAAGGATGCAAATTCTAGCAGGTTTTTGAGTCATCGGTCTATGGGATAAACGATCCCAACAAGGCAACTACTCTCAGTGTACTGATTTCTTTTGGTCTATTGCCATTAGTTAGCGATGAAGAGCAAAATTAAATAGCCAAAAACTTGGTCTTTATATTAGCCCTGCTATGATATTGATACTCATAGCTAAAATTGTGGTATTAAAAAAGAAGGATAATATTCCATGAATCAAAGCCAGTCGCCTCATATTTGATGATGTTATCTGAACATCTGAAACTTGGCTAGTCATACCAATGACAAAAGAAAAATATAAAAAATCCCAATAATCAGGCTCATTATCATCAGGAAAATCTAAACCTAGAGCCAATTGCTCGTGATCACTACGACTACGCTGATAATAATTATGTGCGTACCTTATTGCGAAGATTGTATGTACCAGTAACCACGAATCTACAATTGTCATGACTGCAAGTGTAACGTGTATGGCTACCAGAAACGTTGATTGTCCTTTTTTAGTATCACCAAGCAAAAATCCAATCGCGACTAAGATAACACAAGCAGCAGCAATAATCAGGATGGAGATAGCCACGCGTCCCTCGTTTTCACGTTGTGCATAACGGCGCATCTTTTCAGGGGTAGCTGCAGACATCCTCCATAAAGTCAAGCCTAAGTATATGTCAGCACCTAAGTTCCATCCACAAAGAATGCGTGATTTCAAGTGTAGCCAATGTGGAAGGATGGCTAAGATGATTGCAACAAGGCAGAAAGCAATTATCAACCGAGGTAGAGGGTTTAGATTCTTGAAAAAATTACTGACGATAGACACAAGGAACAAATCACTGAAATAGAGCTTGGTTAGAAGTATTGTAAACTAGTGAAGGTTGCTAATAAATAACGGCTAATTGCTACAATTAAATTTTTAATCCTGCTTAATTATCAGCAGATGAATCGTCTGATTCCATTGGCTCTGTACTTGTTTGAGTCGTCTTAAGTGAGGTATCTCCGCATTTGTGGGTACGAGGAAGAGTTTTTAACCCTACCTTTGCTGTTCCATAAAGCCGACTAAATTCTCGTTCGTAATGTGCGGCGACTGTAGAATTCTGTATAAATATCAAAGTTTCATCATTCGAGTAATTTCCCGAATTAGTCCAGTTGTGACTACCAGCAATCACTAAGAGTTCGTCTAAGATTGCCATCTTACTATGCACTCCGCGATCGCCTGAGGGTGCTACAGGGTATCCTACTGTAGTTATTGGGTGATTCCAAGGTTTCACTTTGATGTGGTGATTCTTCTTACCCAAACGAGGACAAACACCCATTGCATCGTAAGCTTTTGAGTAAGGTTTTCCTAAAAAATCTGGATCTACCAATACTTTAATATCTTCTACTCCTTGTTCGTGTACATCCCCAAGTGTATCGCTAATGTTTTGGTCCGAGTAGACAAACAAGGCCATATGGACACTTTTTTTGGCTTGTTGTAGATAAGCAGCGATCTCCCCGTTACTAGTCATTGCGAGATCTTCATTTCTTTTAGCGGGTGAGAAATTGACTGCGATCATTCCACCTGTACCAGTCTTAACGATTGCGAGATTTCTTTTAGGCTTATGAGATTTAAATAATCCCTGCCACATATAATTAAATTCATCAGTAAAAGTTTTGGCAAGTTGAACGTTATCGGCAATAACAACCATATTGTTAGGATTACCCCGAGTTTGCAAGTTTCCAAAATCTCCATGCAAATCTGATGTCGTTAGATTACCACTTGATATAATGGTTGTCTTTCCATCTATGACGACAAATTTGTGGTGCATTAAACCACTGCCTTTAGTTGTTTTACTAGATGTATCGTCTTTGATTTCAATGCCGTTCTTCCGTAACTGATCCAAAGCATCAGCAGGATACCGCTTTAACTCTTCAAGTGCAAGTTTGTCATGTCGATTCATCTTTGTCATTTCTGTAGGGGTGTAATCTGCTAAGGTTTTGTTGTACCTGTTGTCAATCATGACTCGGACTTTTACACCACGCTTTTGGGCAAAATTCAGTGCTTCCGCCACTTTAGGAAGTCTGAACTCCATCACTGCTAAATCCACAGTTGATTTTGCTTGGTTTACAGCATCAATAATTTGCTGTTCTAAATTATCTCCTTCACGGATGAAATGCCGATACGGATCTTCGTAAGTAGATGCTTGATTATGATTGAAATAAACTTTGACAGCAGAATCTTGAGGTAAAGGTTGGACTAGCCGCGCACCTGGTCGAAAATTATAACAAAGTACAAATCCCAAAATGAAAAGTGACAGAATCAAACCTGCTTTTATTAAAAATTTCCGATTTTTAGAGTTCACTAAAGAATTTATTGTTTCCATTTCCAAAAAATAATAAAAAATGAATTCTACAATATATAAA
>JAQYWN010000320.1 GCA_029379265.1 Rhizonema sp. NSF051 | reverse complement strand
GTTAAGCATTTTCTCTAGGATATTTTATTGAGAATAAAGACCAATATTTTCCCTGTAACTACTTCTTAACCTAGCCGTTGGGAGGTATGATTACCCTCAAAAGCTCATAACGGTGTGAAATGCTCAGTGAAGCAGAAAGTTACGTTAAGGAATTGATCACCTGCTTTCAACATCCTGATCATCTCCCCCTCAAGGCATCAATTCCTCTCACCTTGACAAGCAGAAGCGAACGTACAGATATTACGCACGCTCTCAAATTACCCGAATTATGCACTTCGTACAACCCTAATTTGGTTGCATATTTAGTGTGTTGAGTGTTAGACATGGCTCTATGATGCGTAAGTAGTCCTAAATAATGTCTAAAAGAATTTCTATTGGCTTGTTGCTACTATCTCTAGGTGCCCAAGTAGGTATCACTTTAAAACCAATTCAAGCACAAACACAAGTTGCACCAACAACTACGACAAAATCAATTTGCTTAAGCAAACTACCCATCGCCATAAACGCTATCACAAATCGTCCCCAATTCAATCGGATGCGTTGGGGAATTTCAGTCCAACCTTTACTATCTCCCCAAAATATTTACAGTCTGGATGCTCAGAAATACTTTACTCCAGCTTCCACTGCTAAACTGTTGACAACAGCTGCGGCTTTACAACAACTAGGTGCAAATTTTCGCTTTCGCACCTCTGTCTATCTTAGTGGTAAAGATTTACATGTTGTCGGTAGGGGAGATCCTAGCTTAAGCGATCTTCAACTCATAGCTTTAGCAAAACAATTAAGTCAGAAGGGTATTCGGCAAATCAACCAATTGATTGTTGATGATAGTTATATTCGCGGTGAAATTGTGAGTCCCTCCTGGCAGTGGGAAGATATTCAATCAGACTATGGCGCACCAATTAATAGCTTGATTCTCAATCAAAATGTTTTTAACTTAAAGCTTCAGCCGCAAACTATCGGTAAACCTCTGCAAGTTGTTTGGACTGATATTAATGAGGCGAAGCAGTGGCAAGTTATCAACGAGTCAGTGACAACAAGAGAAGATCTACCAAAGTCAATCAATATTACCCGCGACTTATCTAAACCCATTTTGCGAATTCAAGGACAGTTGACAGAAAAATCCAACCCTGAGATAGTCAGTTTGCCCGTACTTGCTCCTGCTGAATATTTCTTGCGACATTTTCGCAATGCTTTAGCCGCAGAGAAAATTACAGTTGCACAGGCATTTGTATCAGCTCATCGGGGGAAGAATGAACAGGAAATCGCTGCTGTGGAATCTCCTCCTTTATCGCAATTGTTAGCAGAGACAAATCTCAACAGTAATAATCTCTTTGCGGAAGCATCGCTGAGATCTCTTGCTGTGAAAAAAATACCAACAGATCCAAATCAATCCTCTGCTGATGCTGGGTTAGAAGTGATGAAGGCGACATTAACTCAGTTAGGAGTTGATCCTAAAACTTATGTTTTGGTAGATGGTTCTGGTTTATCTCGTAAAGATTTAGTCACTCCAGAAGCTTTCGTACAAATTTTACGGGCAATGCGGCGATCGCCACAAGCAGAAGTTTACCTCGCTTCTCTACCTGTTGCGGGTAAAAGCGGTACCTTAAAAAATCGCTTTCTTCATACACCAGCTGTTGGCGTCGTACATGCAAAAACTGGCACAATGGATGGAGTTGTTTCCCTCTCTGGATACGTAAATGCACCTCAGTACAGTCCAATCGTTTTCAGTATCATAGTCAATCAAACCGAACAGCCGATCGCAGTTGTACGGCAGGCGGTTGATGAGATCGTCGTCTTATTAGCTCAATTGCAGCGTTGTTAGCTAAGCGTGAACTATTGACAAAATAGAGAAAATATGCCAGAAGAAGACAACTGAATGAGGTGCGATCGCCCATGTACGCAGCAATTGGCAAACCACTGACTTTTGCAGAGTTTCTTGCCTGGGATGACGGATCGGGCAGGAACTTTGAATTAATAGATGGAGTTCCCGTGCCATTATCTGAACCAAACGCAAATCATGAAGATTTGATACAACGGCTTTGTAGCTATCTTGAAGCTCACTCCCTGGAGTTTAATTTACCATTAGTTTCCCGACAGTCCAAGCAAATTCGTTTGCAGACGGAACCAGGAGAAAAGGAAAAAAGCCGCAAAGCTGACATTGTCATTTTTGCTCAAGAAGAATGGCAACGGATGAAAGGTAGTTCTAGTTCTGCTGCTGCCTATATTCCACCACCAGGAATCATCGAAGTTGTGAGTACGAATTGGAAAGATGACTATCTGATCAAACTTGCTGAATACGAGGAGTTGGGCGTTTCCGAGTATTGGATTGTGGACTATGGCGCTTACGGAGGCGTTCGCTACATTGGCTCTCCCAAGCAACCAACAATTACAGTTTACCAGCTAGAAAACAGTGAGTATTTGCCAAGTAAGGTATTTAGAGGGCAGGATCGGATTGAATCCAAACTTTTTCCCCATCTTTCTCTCACGGCTATACAAATTTTTGAAATGAGTCTATAAGTAGGGGCATTTCATGCGTAGAGTTAAAAACTGGTGACTTCCACAGGTACCGAGTTTTTAGCTTCAAACCTGTTAGCGTTTAATTTTTTGTAGCAATATTTGACAGCGCTTCGTAGCTTCTCTTGCCTGTCGCTTTTAACAATTACGAACGAGCAACATTATTTTCCTCCTCGCTAGCAACTTTTGAAATATTGTACTTGTGTTCATACCTTAAATTTTTCTTAACACTCCTATAGCCTTTGCTTAAATTCATGCCAGTAATGTGATGAAATCTCGCTATTTATCTAAAACCTAGTAGAAATACGGTAGTCAAAATGAAATGGATTGAATCGTTAGCTGGGTTACTAAATACATCAGCAACAGTAAGTATTGCTGACTCTGGAGCCGCAAGTACAATAGATTTTCTCTGGTTTGAGCGCTGGAAGAAACGTCTTGTCATCTTCATTAGTGCGTTTGCTTTCATCGTCTTGGGAAGTAAGCTGTTCCCAATCAATCCCTTGGTTGCTCAAGTTCCATCACGCCACAATGCGATTATCTTTGTAGCTGATGGTTTGCGTCCTAGTTCGGTAAATGCAACTGAGACACCAGCACTATTTGGTGTTGCTCAGACAGGGGTAAGTTTTCCCAACAGTCATTCGTTGTTCCCTACCTTCACCACTGCAAATGGTTCTGCGATCGCCACAGGGCATTACTTAGGTGACACTGGTGATTTTAGCAATACAATTTACGCAGGTTTTCCTGTCCCTAATGCAGGTAATAGCGTCACTCCCTTCTTGGAGAATGATGCCGTATTAGCCGACGTGGACAACTATTTTGGGGGTAACTATTTAAATGAGGAAACTCTATTAGCCGCAGCTCGAGAAGCAGGGTTCAGTACCGCAGCAGTCGGAAAGGTAGGACCAGTCCTCATTCAAGATGTTTCTCAAGGCAATAGAGATTCAGGATCTGTCCCCCCACCAACCACCATTGTTATTGATGATGCCACTGGTGGCACGACTGGGGTACCACTGAACTCTGATATTTCTTCAGCGTTAACGAATTCGGGATTGCCTGTGATCGCTCCCAACCGCTCAAATAATGTAGCAGCAACTGATGCCGACCAATCAGGTAACAATGGCTATTCCGGTACCAACACGATTCCGGGAACAACTTCTGCCAACTTTACTCAACAGCAATACTTTACTAATAGCGTCACAAAGGCAATTCTTCCCCTGTTCAAGGATCGAAATAAGCCTTTTGTGATTGTATACTGGTCACGAGATCCCGATGGCTCTCAGCACAACCAAGGAGACAGCCTTAATTCTCTCATCCCAGGAATTAACGGTCCTACCTCGAAAGCAGGCGTTCAAAATGCTGATCGCAACCTCGCCCAAATTCAAGCTGCTTTGCAGGATTTAGGGCTAGATAAAACAACTGATATATTTGTGACAGCAGATCACGGCTTCAATACGATCAGCAAACAAAGTTCCACCAGTTACTCTACTTCACTTTCCTATCCAGCTGTAAATTCAGGATTTCTCCCCGCAGGCTTCCTTGCTATTGACATTGCCAACGGATTAAATCTACCTCTATATGATCCCGATCAGAATAATCAGTTAGTCACTCCAGGTTCGGGCACTATTCCCCGTCCTCGCTCGGGTGACGGATTAATTGGCAAAGATCCCAGTAATCCTGTGGTTGTGGTTGCAGCTAATGGTGGGTCAGACTTAATTTATCTACCCGGTCCTGGTAATCGCAAGGCTTTAGCCAGACGTGTCGTGGATTTGCTTTTGCAACAAGATTACGTCAGCGGTTTGTTTGTTGATCGCGCCTTAGGATCTATTCCTGGTACACTACCTCTCGGTGCAATTAACTTACAAGGATCTGCACTCACACCAACTCCAGCGATCGCCGTGAACTTTCGTTCCTTCGATACTGGATGTGGTAACCCTCTTGCTTGTAGCGTTGAAGTTGCTGATAGTACTTTACAGCAAGGACAAGGTATGCACGGAACTTTTGACCGTGCAGATACTTTCAACTACATGGCAGCTATGGGGCCTGACTTTAAAAAACGTTACGTGGACTTCTCTCCAGTTAGTAACGTAGATGTTGCCGTGACGATCGCTCAAGTTATTGGTCTCAAACCCCCAATTCCCGACAGCAATGGCACCTTAGTCGGTCGGGCGATCACCGAAGCCCTCAAAGGAGGACCAAAGACGGTACCCTTCCTAGAGAGGACTGTGACATCTGAACCCGCCAACAATGGTTTAACAACAGTTCTTAAATACCAAACAGTCGGACAAACCCGCTACTTTGATGTAGCTGGTTTTCCTGGTCGAAGTACTGGTCTTTAACTCAAAATAGTGTAAGGGCAGGTTTTCGATGATATTGGATATACCTAGAGATCTCTGACGTAGCTGGTTTTCCTGGTCGAAGTACTGGTCTTTAACTCAAAATAGTGTAAGGGCAGGTTTTCGATGATATTGGATATACCTAGAGATCTCGAGTAAACCTGCCCCTACGCCAAAATTGTGGTCTATAAATCTGAAAATCGCTGTAAATCCGTATCCTGATTTTTTAGAAATTTAGTTTCGCACTCCTTACTAGACTAAAATAAATGTGTTCTTTGCGCCTTTACGTCTTTGCGTGAGACAAAAAAGACGTGGTTCATTTAGCTAATTTCTGTAAGAGTCACGGTGAGTCAGCGCTGTTCTTGTAAGATACATAAAATACATAAAAAGTCAAGTCTATACTATAAAAACTTGTATTTCTTTAAGTGTGGAATAAAAGAATGGCATTGATGCAGGGGCATACTGGTATTGATTCGACTGTTGGCTGTAACTGTTGTTATCTTAATCAAACCGAAGTTATTCGGACGAGGGAGAAAACACAGACCCTATGGATGACCATAGGTTTACTGGGTGGCTTTTTTGTGATGGAATTAAGCATCGGTCTCTGGAGCCATAGTTTATCTCTTTTGGCAGATGCAGAACACCTATTTTCCGATATCGGGGCTCTGGGTTTGACACTACTGGCGACTTATTTTGCTCGAAAACCTGCTGCGGATCGGGCTACGTTTGGATATCGTCGGGTAGAAATTTTAGCGGCTTTGGTGAATGGGCTTAGTTTACTAGTGATCGCCATTCTGATTACCTGTGAAGCCATAGGTCGATTCCAAGCTCCAGTTGCAGTCTTGGGTTTGCCCATGTTAATCACATCAGTCATCGGTCTATTTGTCAATATCCTTAACATCACCTTACTTCATCAGCACAGCCACGACGATCTCAACTTGCGGGGTGCCTTCCTTCACGTAGTTGCTGATACCATTAGTTCTCTCGGTGTCATCTTAGCGGCGATCGCAATTTACTATTTGAATTGTTTGTGGATAGATGCAGTTGCCAGCCTTATAGTTGCTATATTAACAGGTCTGAGTGCTATACCTTTGATTTGGGAGAGCGTGAGGATTTTAATGGAATACGCACCAAACTCCATCAACCCGACTGTTGTGGCAGCAAGCCTAAAAACATTTCCTCAAGTTGAGAGCATTGAGAAGCTACACATCTGGACAATCACTGCAGGTCAGGTCATGCTATGCGCTCATGTTAAAGTAAAATCACCGACAGTCGCAGAACAAGAACGGTTACTGAAGCAGTTACAATCTCATCTAAATCAAGAATTTGGCATCCCCGAATCGATTTTACAGCTAACAAACTATCACGACAGAGAGTCTGTTATTAGACATCCACTTAATCAGGATTTAGTCTCGTTATTGTCCAGTAGATATAAAGCTGATTGATATCCCACCGACAACCTACTTCAGATGAGACAGCGAGCTAATTGTTTCTCACAAGGCAACTCTGAGAATTATTTTATGTACCCTTTTAGGTATTGATTTGGGACGTTACCGCGATCGCATTAATATCCTGGTTGCGTCTGTCAGTATTGTCAAGTTTGCCACATATGGTCCCTTACTGGAAGTTCTGGGCGATGCCGCCAAGGGCGGCTTGCCCCTTCGGGCTCGCCATCACTTACCCGAACATCTACTTGCCTTACCTGGAAGCTGACATAATTCGCCTCTTGTAATTCACAACTTAATAGGTAGTACAAATAACAGTTAAGTCAAAAAATTTAGCTGTGTTTTTTACAGATATAAGTTCAGCATATTTGTTTAAATAAGGAGTAATCCACATCTCCTTAGTAATGTTTACCAACAGAACAGACTATAACTGGCTCCATAAAAAGAAATTTGCAATAAAATCTGAAAGACGAATGACGAATTACCCATGCTGCCTGACATAGATCGACTCTCCCTTGCCGAACAAGTTGCCCAGATGATAGTCGTCCGAGCTTCTGGTTTCTTGTTTGATCACCAAATCCAGTATCTGGATTGGGAACCGCCATTAGCAAAACTCCAACACTGGGTGCAAGATTTAGGCGTTGGTGGCGTAATTTTACTGGGGGCTAGCGCTGGAGAATTAGCGATTAGAACACAACAATTACAAAACTGGGCAAAAATTCCTCTGCTGATTGCGGCTGATATTGAAGAAGGTGTGGGACAGCGCTTTGCAGGGGCAACTTGGTTCCCGCCACCAATGGCACTCAGCACAATTTTTCGCGGAAATGAAAAGTTAGGTTTACACTACGCAGAACAACTCGGGGCAATCACTGCAAAAGAGAGTCTTGCAATTGGGCTTAACTGGGTTCTTGCCCCTGTTGTGGATGTGAACAACAATCCTGATAACCCAGTCATCAACGTGCGTGCGTTTGGAGAAACTCCTCATGAGGTAAGTCAGCTTGCTTGCGCTTTTATCAAAGGTGCGAAAACCTATCCTGTCTTAACAACAGCAAAACATTTTCCCGGACACGGCGATACCAGTATTGATTCTCATCTCGATTTGCCAACGATTCCCCACTCAGCCAACCGACTGGCATCTGTGGAACTGCCTCCGTTTGCAGCCGCGATCGCCTCAGGTGTCGATACAGTTATAAGTGCTCATCTGATTATTCAAAGTTGGGACGCAGAACTACCAGCAACCCTTTCAGGGAAGATAATAACAGGGCAGTTGCGACAAAAACTTGGATTTTCTGGCTTGATCACCACAGATGCGCTGGTGATGGGTGCTATTGCCAACCGTTACGGTGCAAACCAAGCTCCTGTTATGGCAGTGGAAGCTGGTGCTGATATTTTACTGATGCCTCTCGATCCAGAAGGGGCAATTCGGGCAGTGTGTGAGGCCGTAGAGAGCGATCGTATTCCGCGATCGCGTATTCGTGAGTCTGTCCTCCGTATTTGGCAAGCTAAAACTAAAACCTCTCAAAGCCAAGTTAATCCCACCAATCTCATCTATGACTTAGCACAAAATGACGCCCTCACCATAGCTACTGAAATCTTACAACACAGTCAAATAATTCATGGTTCCGTGCCCCTCTCATCAGATAAACTCATAAATGACATAAAACTTTATAATCATTCAGCAACTCACTCGCATAATTTGATTGTGGTTGATAACTTATTAAAGTGTGACTTTTTGGACCATCTTGCACCAGCAATCGCACTGCCAGCGCAAATGGGATATACAACTCAAATCATCGACTGTCATACCCAAACCAGTCCCACACTCTTATCCAAGCCTTCAACTCTGCTACAGATGTTTATCCGAGGTAATCCATTTCGCGGTAGTGCCAAACTGACTCAAACATCTGAGGATTTGTTTAAGAAACTATTAATAGACGGCAATCTACAAGCTTTATTATTGTACGGTAGTCCTTATATTTTGCAGCAATTTATACCATTTTTGCCAGAAAATATACCCTGCGTCTTTTCCTACGGACAGATGCCAGCATCTCAAGAGACTGCATTACGGACATTATTTGGCAAGTAGTTAACCTGTGTAAGAAGTACTCCTATGCGAATAAAATTCAAGGACATATACTACAAATCATGCAATCATGCAAGGAGGTTCTATCCGCTATCCAGTTTTCTTGACATGAAATACAATTTATTCTAATG
>JAQYWN010000319.1 GCA_029379265.1 Rhizonema sp. NSF051 | reverse complement strand
CTACTATGTATACTTATTTTCACAATTATACTAGCAGTATTCTTACCCCCTAAGACCTTTAATATTTCTCAATCTAAATCGGATGATATTTTACATTTGTTAACTTCACTCTTATTAATTACGGTTTTTTTGGAACGGGCTTTAGAAGTTTTAGTAAGTATTTACAGGTGTCCCAAAGAATATGAACTTGAAAACAAGATTGGGAATCTGAAATTGGAATCTTCTGAAAAATTAGAATTGCAAAAATATAAATCAGAAACAAAAAAGAGAGTTCTTTATGTAGGCTTGTTTTTTGGAATTTTAATTAGTGTACTTGGAATTAGAATATTGGAGAGTTTTATTCTTCCTCCTCCTCAAGATATTTGGGAAGTACATGTTTTTCGTGTTATTGACACGTTTCTAACAGGATTTGTAATTGCAGGAGGAAGTGAAGGCATGCATCAGATTTTGAAAGTATTTTTTCAAAACCAAAGATGATGAAAAAAATAATTTAACATGAGCTTCCAACGTGAAACATGACTAGGACTTACGCATCGTACATTTGTACTACACGGAATTTGGGTATTTCAGCTATCTTTAGCACTCAAAACAAGAAAGACAACGAACAAATCAGGGTTATGCGAAGCGCCTGAAACGACTGAATCCCGTAATGCAAATTATGGTCTATTTGTACAGTGCGTAACTCCTATTATCTTACTTTTTTAGTTTCTTCTTGACTGTAATCTCTTCGTACTTCAAATTAAAGTGCGGAATGTGGATTAAAGTGCATAAGTTGATTTGACGTACAACTATTCAACGGTAAGGGTCAAGATTAGGAGGGAGCATTTTACAAAAAAGACATCATGTGTAAAACGTAATTTGTTCGTTCCAGACTTTTTAGAATTACCGCCAGACGGGTAGTGTAGGCGTAGCCCGCCGCAGGTATCGCGCTCAAGATTATCGAAAATTCAGGTTTGAATGCCTAAAACCCATACGTCATATTTGGTATTTCCTGTCAATGCGTAAGTCCTAAAGATTACTCTTGCTGACTTAACCTTAAGTTAAACTTGACCGACCTACTTAACGTAATGAAAAAAATCTTAATATTATCAGCGAATCCTAAAGATATAAGTAGACTGCGTCTAGATCAAGAGGTACGGGAAATTCAGGCGGCGCTAAAACGTGCTAAAAATCGAGAGCAGTTTGAAATCGTCACCTCTTGGGCAATACGAGTTGAAGATCTGCGCCGCGCACTGTTGGAATGTCAACCAGCGATTGTTCACTTTTGTGGGCATGGTTCAGGTAGCACTGGCTTAGCTTTAGAGAATAATTCTGGGCAAGTGCAACTCGCGAGTACAGAATCGCTAGCAAGGTTATTTGGATTGTTTCAAGGCAAGATAGAGTGTGTTGTACTCAACGCCTGTTATTCACAAATCCAAGCAGTGGCAATTCACCAACATATTGATTATGTTGTCGGCATGAATCAGACTATTGGGGATGTGGCAGCTATTGAGTTTGCCATTGGATTTTATGATGCACTAGGTGCTGGCAGATCTTATGAGGATTGTTTTGAAGTCGGTTGTGCTTCTGTTGATCTACAGGGGATTCCAGAGTCAGAAACACCAGTACTCAAGGCAAGGCGGCGATCGCCATTTTCTTTCGATGAACAAACGAGTCTTGCACAAACACAACCCAAAACCAACTCCACAGACGTAGTATTGGCAGAATCAGCAAAAAACAACTCACAACCAAGATACTACGGTGGAATTTCTCAAAGTCTTAGTGGTGGGCAAATGTACGGTGGGATGCAGGCAGTACAAGGCGACGACAACCAACAAACCATGAGGATTAAAAATACTGCTTCTGCTGATGAAAGACAGATCACCCAACAAGAAGCCATTAACTTGCTACTGCAAATTGAGCAGATGGTGAAGGGATTTGCGGAATTGCCAACTATCACAAAAGAGAAATCACTTAGGTATTTGGCAGCGTCTATTGAAGAAGTTCAATCAAATGACCCTGATAAACAGTTAGCAGCTGGAAATATCAAACGGATGGCAGAAATATTAAAAACTATAAACCAAACCTCAGCATCTACTAAGAACTTATGGGAGAATGTCAAGGTAATACTGATGCAGTTATCGACTTGGTTAGGTTTCCCTAAGAATTTCTTCGGAGAGTAAGACTAACTTATGAACCAGCCTTTGCATCCGAAAAGTAATCTACCCTCTACCCAACAGCCAGGAATTTTACAGAGCGTTGATAGTTCCACATTAGGTGGTGGAATGCAGGCGGCAATGGGCAATGATAATGTCCAAATTCAGGGTGACAGCAACATTATTACTTTTAACAAGACGGAGATTCTACAAATCTCTGTTGAAGAGATTAAAACCCGTCAATTTATAGAAACCTCACCCTACAAAGGCTTAAAGAAATTTGAGACAGAAGACAAAGATTTGTTTTTTGATCGTGACCAATTTCTCACAACTTTGGTCAATGAACTAGAACAAACTAACCTGATTTTACTTTTAGGAGCTAGTGGTAGTGGCAAGTCATCAGTAGTGCGTGCAGGTTTAATTCCCTGGCTGTCACAAAAATGGGGATCGCGGTTAGTGAGTCTGATGTTTACTCCAGATAGTGACCCTTTTGAATCTTTTTATGCCAGCTTACTCGGCAAATATAAGCAAGCAGAAGCCCAGGATGCCCGTGAGGCTAAAGTTGGCACTCTCACTCAGGTGGTGACTAGATTGAAGCAGTCTGATGATTATTGGCTGATCTTCATTGACCAGTTTGAGGAGTTGTTCACTACCAATCAACCTGATAAGCGAAACCAGTTGATCGCTAGCTTGGTGCAATTGAGTAAAACTAAGCAGCGTTCTGTCAAAATTGTGGCGACAATGCGGGCTGATTTTCTGGATCAGTTAAGTCCTTATCCCCAACTTGTAAAAGCTACAGATAAACATCGTCCGTTTATTGCTGAGATGCAACGGGATGAGTTGCGGTTGGCAATTGAACAGCCTGCGGCTCAGCATGGAGTGGTGTTTGAAGAGGGATTAGTGGAGGAAATCATCAACAATGTACAGGGACAGGCAGGATATTTGCCGTTGTTGCAATATACGTTAAATCTACTCTGGGAAACAGAGGTTAAGAACAACAATATTGGCGATCGCACACTCAATATCAGTACCTATCGCCAGTTGGGTGGCGTGCGGGGCGCACTCCAGCAACGAGTTGAGAAAATTTACAACAACTTGACGAAAGACCAACAAACATGCGTACAACGCATCTTTTTGAGGTTAGTTGAGATTGGTGGGGATGAAGAATCGGGAACGGAGTGGAAACCCGTTCGGAGACGGGCGACGCTATTTGAGTTTAGCGAAAAACGCGAAAAAGAAGTGCTAACTCAGTTGATCGACCAAAACTTGTTAGTGAGTAATCATCAACCTCAAGCTGAAGTTTCCACCGTGGAGATTGCCCATGACGCTTTGCTAACCTCTTGGACACGGTTGAATGAATGGATTGGAGAAAACCGTCAGGCGATCGCCCTTTGCAACCGTTTGAATGAAGATGTCAGACAATGGCAAAAGACGAAAGCAGATGATGAACTGTGGAGTGGCTCAAGATTAGAGCGAGTCTTGGAACTCAAACAGAATGAGTCATTTAATCAGGTTTTGGGTGGGTTTTATGACACTGCGAATCAGTTTATTGATGCTAGTGTAGGACGGCGCGATCGCCAACGCCGCAAAACAGTCATCGCACTATCTGCTTTTTCCTCTGTCGCATTAGCGTTAGCTGCTTTTTCGGGGATTCAATACCTGAAATCTGATATGGCTCAAGTTCTTGCCCAACGGCAAACCTCAGAAGCCAGTTTTGCTGGTAATAGAAATACCTTGGATGCTCTACTGGTTGGGTTGGAAGCTACCAAACATTTTCAATCATCAATTTGGGGCAACTTCGTATTACAAATGCAGTCTGACATGCAGACTACATTGGAGCAGGCAGTTTACTGGAGGCGAGAGCATAATCGTCTGGAAGGGCATCAGAATATTGTTCAGAGCGTCAGTTTTAGCCCAGATGGTCAGATGTTGGCTACAGGTAGCTATGACAACACAGTGAAACTGTGGCATTCTGATGGTTCCTTAATCACGACTCTGAAAGGACATACACAGCCAGTGATGAGTGTTCGTTTTAGTCGCGATGGAAGAATGATCGCTTCTGGTAGCAAAGATGGAACGGTTAGGCTTTGGCATCGCAATGGTAACCTAGTGAAAGTTTTCAAAGCTCATAATAGACCGATTTTGAGTGTCAGCTTCAGTCCTGATGGTAAGACCATTGCCACTGGCAGCGAAGATAACACAGCGAAACTGTGGCAAATTGACGGTCAGTTGGTCAAAACTTTACAGGGACATCGTGGATGGGTCAAGCAGGTGAGCTTTACTCCTGACGGGAATTGGATTGTCACTATTAGCACGGATACGACGGTAAAGCTTTGGACACGAGACGGGAATTTGTTCAAAACTCTCACTGAACATACTGACGTTGTCAACAGTGCAAGCTTCAGCCCAGATGGTCAAATACTTGCAACTGCTAGCAAGGATAAAACGGTGAAACTTTGGAATCCGGAGGGTAAACTCCAAACAACCATCCCCCATCCGGAACAAGTTTATAGTGTCAGTGTCAGCAGCGATGGAATAATTGCCTCTGGTAGCTTGGATGGAACGGTAATCCTTTGGACACGGGATGGCAGACGCTTGGATACATTAGCAAGTCACAAGGGATTAATCCCTAGTTTAGACTTCAGTCCAGATGGACAGATACTTGCAACCGCTGGTAATGATCGCATCATAAAGCTCTGGGAGGTGAATCGAAGCTGGCTGACTGTTTTAGCAGGACATGATGGCTCTGCAACTAGTGCAGTATTCAGCCGTGATGGTAAATGGGTAGCGAGTGGTGGTAGTGACGGAACAGTAAGATTATGGAGTACAGAAGGCAAATTACTCTTTACTTTGCCAGGGCATACAGACGAAGTCTTGGGCGTTAGCTTCAGTCCAAATGGACGAACAATTGCTAGTGGCAGTGCTGACAAAACTGTAAAACTTTGGAGTACAGATGGAAAATTGCAGAGAACTTTGAGAGGTCATCAAGATACGGTTAACAGCGTCAACTTCAGTCCCAATGGGCAAATGATTGTCTCTGCCAGTGATGATCAAACTGCCAGACTTTGGAGTCTAGATGGTAAAGAACCTAAAATACTCAGAGGACATATTGGCGCAGTATATAGTGCCAGCTTTAGTCCTAATGGAAAAATAATTGCCACTACTAGTGAAGATGGGAAAGTGAAGCTGTGGACTTTAGACGGTAAAGAACTTAGAACGCTGTCAGGACATACAGGTACAGTTGAAAGTGCTAATTTTAGCCCAGATGGACAAACCCTCGCTACAGCTAGTGATGACAGCACTGTAAAACTCTGGAGTTTAGACGGAAACGTAATAACAACGCTGCGAGGACATACTGCCACCGTGCTTGATGTCAGTTTTAGCCCAGATGGACAAACAATCGCCACTGCTAGTAGTGACGACACTATTAAACTTTGGCAACGGGATGGAACTTTAATCACAACTTTGAGTGGACATCAGTCTGGGGTTAATACTGTGAGTTTTAGTCCGAATAGCAAATTTTTAGCGTCTGCTGGCACAGATGGATTTGTATTGCTATGGAATGTGTCAGATCTCAATTTGAAGGGGTTGGTGGCAAAGGGATGCAGCCAAATCCATGATTACTTGAAGACACACCCAAATGATTCACATGATTTGTGCAATTAATGTAACTTTTACTTAATAAGGAGAAAGGTCATGGAAAAGAAAGGAACAGGCTGGATTCCAGATTACCCGGATATCAGAGACTACAATTTAACAAAGCATGCTATTCAAAATCTATCAAGTAAAGTTCAAATTTCTGATGAGACTACTACCTCTATTGATAAACTGTTAAACACAGTTCATAGTGCTTTAAATATCCAGCTAAGAACCAATCCTGAACTGAAAAAAATCATAACAGATTTGGACGAATACATTCTTAGCAATATTCGCTTTTTAACTGTTAAATATATTCCAGAAATTCAAGACAATGGTGTTTCTGTTAATACGTCTGATAATATGGAAAAACTAAAACTCTTAGCTTATGAGTTGAATATTCCCTACAATCTAAATCAAAAAAAAGAACATATACTGCCGCCAATTGCTCAGCCAGTATTTAAATTAATACTGATAAAAATATTAGGCTTACAGCCTCCATTGTTAACATCTGAGGATAAGGCGATTGAAGAATTTATACGATCACTCAATGAAGAGAAAAGTAATGAGGAGGAAAGTAAACTACAGAGCCGAAAACTTATAAAATCAATCATTGAAGTTATAACGCAGATGTTGATGCCGTTGAATCAGCACAGTAACCTTAATGAGGCGTTAGAGCGAGAACTAGAGAACATAAAGCAATTACTGGAGAATAAAAATGACAATCAGCAAGAGACAAAAAATCTCATCGGAAAAACTATTGAAGCATATAACTTTATGCTTGGGATAAAATTGAATAATGTCAAGAATTGCGATATTAAAAAACTGATATTTGACGCGATTGAGGAAATTGAACAAGATATTAAAGATCTACTTGAGGCAAATAATCAGATAGAAAACACCCTGATACATTGTATCATTCAGGCATACAAGCAGCGTCAACCATCGGGACAAAAGAAGCTCGCTCAGAAGAAAAATTCTGTACTTTAAATTTCTTGTACTGACCTAGATGATATGTTTAAAACCCAAGTGAAAAGTTCAGATCTATCTCAAGAAGAGATGAAAAATAAGCTGGTATTTCCTATTAATTGGAACCTTTGGAATAAGATTCAAAAGTTATATCAAAAACTAGATAATCATCAAAAGCAAACGACACCCAATCAGATTACAAGTGTATTGTTATCTTTACCAGAATTTGTTGATTTAAGCTACTGGTGTTCTCCTATTCGAGATCAGGGATCTTCAAACTCTTGCACAGCTCATGCTGGAATTGCCTTAATAGAATACTTCGAGAAAAAAAGTTCTAAAACTTATATTGATTGCTCTTCTCTTTTTCTCTACAAAGTCACACGCAACTTAATCCAAACTCAGGGAGATTCAGGAGCCTCTGTACGGGATACAATGAAGGCGATGGTTGGGTTTGGGGTTTGCCCAGAAAAGTATTGGAGCTTTGACAAACACAAGTTTGATGAAGAGCCAACAGCTTTTTGCTATTCTTTTGCCGAGAATTACAAAACTCTTCAATATTTTCGCCTAGACTATGCTCTAATCTCCAACAGCATGCTGCTCGCCCAGGTGAAGGTGTTGCTAGCATGTGAAATCCCCTGTATATTTGGATTCACGCTTTACAACTCTGTCTACGATGAAGTTAATGTACAAAGAGGGCATATTCCTCTACCCTATGAACAAAACGAAGTCATTGGCGGTCATACAGTAGTTGCAGTTGGCTATTACGACCATAAGGTAATTGAAAATGCATATGGTGATAGAACAGAGGGAGCTTTGTTGATTCGCAACTCTTGGGGAACTGCTTGGGGTCAAGGCGGCTACGGCTGGCTTCCATACGACTATATCACTGAGGGACTAACAGCTGATTGGTGGTCGCTCCTCAAGGCAGAATGGTTGGCTACTGGGAAATTTGGCGCAGGTGCAAGTGCCTGGGGTGGAGGTGGACATGAGCCCGTGGAACATGACCAAGGAGGAACAAAGACAACGACAACGACAACGAATTATCCTCCTTCGCCCTAGCCCTTTCAAGGTGTGTCAATGCTCTGAGAAACGCTATAGCGGTTATCAGTCTTCTGAAGTACATTACATCAACGGACAGACTGCGTTGTAAGCTGTCGCCCGTAAACTGGTTGATGCTCTCAAACCTGGTAGCTACTTACTGACAGCTCATGCAAATGGCGTCGATGAAGAACCTCAGCAAATCAACTTCGATTGGATTCTCCTGTTCGGTGCTGAATTTATCGGCTTGACACTCGCGAATACCTTTCCTCTGCGGCTCATAGAGGAACTGCGGACACCCCTCTACCGGATTCAAATCTTCCAGTGCGATTGTGCTACGATTCCCTCACCTTCCAGTCCGCCGAAGCTCGTTGAAATCGAACAGTCTATATTACCTTTACCTGAGGATGGCGTTTCATGTTCAGTTTTCATTAGCATTTCTGTATAATCATTTTCGGCACTGGCGCATGAAATACGTTGATAAACATTTCCACGCCAATCGCGGAAATGGCGATCGCTCCTGAATGGTTGATAATATCGACATGATCTGGATTCTAGGCGATCGCGATTTAAGTCACTTACCAAATATTCCTGCCAAAATTTTTTCTAAATATTCGTTCACCGAAGTCGTACCCAATCGTACAGTAAGGATTAAGCGCGTACTACACAAACTAAAAACTGTATTACCGTACCTTACAGATTTAGACAAAAATTCCTATTGGTAATATACTCTGA
>JAQYWN010000318.1 GCA_029379265.1 Rhizonema sp. NSF051 | reverse complement strand
GTATATAGAGGAAGAAAAAGAGAATATATAATTTGATTGAGTCAAAACTTACTCTTTTCTCCTCTATAAAGCGACGCTCAGTCAGGTTCATTAAACAGAACTTTCATACAGGACAAAACTTTGTGGCGTCAGCGTTAACTCTTGTCCAGAACTAATTTCTTCTGGCAAAATAGAGCCTGGACCCTCCCACTTGTCTTCAGCGGAATCTAAAAGTTTTTTCCATCCATCGTTAGCTATTCCTGGTTGGAATGTCACAGCATGGGTGCTGAAGTTCATCAAACATAATATCTGATTATTATCACTCCACCTGCGCCACCAAACAATTTTATCAGCTTCGCTACTCCCAACTTCTATATTTTGGCGATCGCGCTTCACTAAAGCTGGATTTGTATTCCGCAAAGAGATGAGTTGTTGATAAAACGACCACAGAATTTGATGTTTTCCTTCTTTGCGTTTTTCCCAATTCATCTTGCACTTGAGAAAAGTTTCTGGAGCTTCGGGATCTGGTGGCTCTCCTGCAAAGTGGAAGGCGGTAAACTCTGCTTTTCTTCCTTGTCGAACTGCTTGAATTAACTCGGGATCGGCGTGACTCACAAAATAAGTGAAAGGTGCTTCTTCACCATACTCTTCACCCATATATAGCATAGGAATGTAAGGTGAGAGTATCACTGCCCCAGCAGCTAGCTTCAGGCCTTCATACGACACAAGTTTGGATAACCGCTCACCCAAAAGTTGATTACCGATTTGATCGTGGTTCTGAATGCAAACGACAAATTGAGTGTATGAGCGATCGCGTGCGGAATTCCCATGAAAGCGCTGGCGATGAGGCGCATATTGCCAATCATACACAAAGGTATCCTTGTAAGCTTTTGCCAAGTGTTCGCACTTACCAAAATCTTGGTAATACCCGATATCATCTCCCGTCAGCAACGCATGAAGCGCGTGATGAAAGTCATCACTCCACTGAGCATCTAATCCGTATCCTCCTAACTCCGCAGGACGGATAATTCTCACGTCGTTTAAATCGCTTTCTGCGATGAGATAGAGTTTTCTCCCCTGCTGTTCAGACAACTGTGCAACATTTTCTGCCAGTTCTTCTAAAAAATGTTTTCCACCTAAATCGTAGATGGCGTGAACTGCATCTAGGCGTAGGGCATCGATGTGATAGTCTCGCAGCCAGTACAGAGCATTTTCAATAAAAAAGCTACGTACATCCATGCTGTGGGCAGAGTCAAAGTTAATGGCACTACCCCAAGGAGTCTGATAAGTTTGCGTAAAGTAAGGTCCAAAGAGACTCATGTAATTGCCTTCCGGACCGAAGTGGTTGTAAACCACATCGAGAACCACGGCAATTCCCTCTTGGTGACAGGCGTCTACCAACTGTTTCAACCCGAACGGACCACCATAAGAGTTTTGGACCGCAAACGGATAGACGCCATCATAGCCCCAGTTGCGGTAAGCATGGCTGTCATCGGTAGGTTGATCCCCTGGAAACTGTGCGATCGGCATGAGCTCAATCGCGTTCACCCCGAGTTCTCGAAGATCCTTGAGTCGAGGAATAATTGCTTCAAAGGTGCCTTCTGGAGTAAAAGCTCCGACGTGAGTTTCGTAGATAATCATCGATTCTAAAGGAACACCAGACCACTCACTGTCGTTCCAGGTAAAGCTGGGATCAATAACTTCTGAAGCTTTGTGTACACCGTCTGGTTGAAGATACGATGCGGGATCGGGTCTGGGTTCGCCGCTATTTAATTGGTAATAGTACTGAGTTCCCGGTTGAATATCCGATGCGATAAGTTGCCAGTAACCACCTTCGAGTTGCTGCATAGGCAGCGACTGTTCTTGAGGCGAAACAACTTTTACTGATACAGCTTCTGAATCAGGTGCCCAAAGCGTAAATTCACAATTGCCGTTGCCTAAATAATGTGCGCCAATTTTCATAGGGGAGTGGGGGAGTAGGGGAATGGAGGAATGGAGGAATGGAGGAGTGGGGGAGTGGGGATCGCCTCTGGGCTTAACGAGGAATACGAGAGATATGCGGAAAAATAGTTTTCTTCCCTTACCTTCAAAGCTTCTTTTCCTCTTGTTCCCCTTACTCCCGAATCTTTCTAACTTAGACGACGTAACACCACAAGCGATCGCGCTACAACTGGTACCGAATGCTTGCCTGTGTAAAGCTTTTCTTCTTGGATAAAACGAGGTTCCTTTGTATCAATATCAACAGTCCACTGTCTGTCTCCTATTTCTAGTGCCGTTGGTAGAGCGAACTCTATCGTTTCATAGTGGGCATTAAAGAATAGGAGAAAACTGTCATCGCTAATGCGTTCGCCTCGACGATTCACACTAGGAAGTTGGTTTCCATCGAAGAAAACTCCAATTGCCTTGGCATAACCAACATCCCACTGTTCGTCAGTCATCTCACTTCCATCGGGGTTAAACCAAGCAATATCGCTGATGCCTTGTCCTTTGATGGGTCTGCCTTGAAACCACTTCCGCCGCCGAAATACTGGATGTTGTTTGCGGTAGAAGATGAGTTCGCGGGCAAAATTCACCAAATCTTTATTTCCCTCTGGCAATTCCCAATCAAACCAGGAAATTTCATTATCTTGACAGTAGCCATTATTATTACCCTTCTGAGTCCGCCCCATTTCATCTCCTCCCAATAACATTGGGATACCTTGAGACAGGATCAGAGTTGCTAATAAGTTCCGCCGTTGCTGTTCCCGCAGGTGCAGTACTTCTATATCCTCCGTTTCACCTTCAACCCCACAATTCCAGGAACGGTTGTGGCTTTCTCCATCGCGGTTGTCTTCACCGTTAGCGTCGTTATGTTTTTCGTTGTAGCTCACCAAATCATTCAGAGTGAAGCCATCGTGCGCTGTGATGAAGTTAACACTCGCATTCGGTCGCCGCCCATTAGATGCATACAAATCTGGACTGCCTGTGAAACAATAAGCAAATTGCCCTAATGTACTATTTTCTCCACGCCAGAAATCCCGTACTGTATCGCGGTATCTACCATTCCACTCAGACCAAAGAACTGGGAATTGACCAACTTGATAGCCGCCTTCTCCCAGATCCCAAGGTTCAGCAATCAGCTTCACATCTGCTAAAACCGGATCTTGGTGAATAATGTCAAAGAACGCTGACAGACTATTCACTTCATATAACTCTCGAGCCAAGGCTGAGGCAAGGTCAAAGCGGAACCCATCTACGTGCATTTCCAATACCCAATACCGCAGACTATCCATAATTAACTTTAATACTTGCGGTTGAGCCACGTAAAGAGAATTACCGCAGCCTGTATAGTCCATGTAGTAACGCTTATCATCTTCCATCAACCGATAGTAAACGGCATTGTCGATCCCTCTTAACGTTAGTGTCGGACCAAAATGATTACCTTCTCCGGTATGGTTGTAGACAACATCCAGAATTACCTCAATTCCAGCACGGTGCAGGGACTTCACCATCTCCTTGAACTCCCTAACTTGTTCACCCAATGAGCCACAACTGTAGCCGGAGTAAGGAGCAAAATAGTTGATGGAGTCGTAGCCCCAGTAATTTGATAGCTCTTTGTCAGTTAGGTGTCCTGGAAGAGCTATGAAGTGATGCACAGGTAAGAGTTCCACTGCCGTGATCCCCAGTTTCTGGAGATGCTCGATCGCCGCAATATGTCCCATACCGGCATAAGTACCGCGCAGTTCTTCTGGGATATCAGGATGTAGCTTGGTAAACCCTTTGACATGGGTTTCATAAATCACTGTTTCGTGCCAGGGAGTTCGTAGTAGCTCATCCCCTTCCCAATCAAAGGACTGATCTACAACCACTGATTTTGGCATTAAGGGGCCACTATCAAGCTCGCAGAAAGATAAATCTTCTTCCTCACCGTTCCAGTCATACCCAAATAGTTCTGCTCCGTTGCCTCTGAGATTGCCATCAATGGCTTTGGCATAGGGGTCAATCAGCAGCTTGTTAGGGTTGAAGCGATGTCCCTCGTTCGGTGCATAGGGACCGTGGACTCGAAACCCATATCGCTGTCCTGGTCCGACTCCTGGCACATAACCGTGCCAAACGAAGTTGCTGACTTCATTCAGAGTTAGGCGTGTCTCCTGATCGTCTTTATCGAAAAAACAAAGCTCCACACCTGTGGCATTTTCACTAAACAGAGCGAAGTTCGTACCTTTACCATCCCAAAATGCTCCTAACGGATACACATTACCGGGCCAGAGTGCTAAGAACATAGTTAATCTAGATAATAAAACTTTGGCTTAAAAAAACTTTATTTAAAGTTACAGCTTTGCTCATTATTTGGCATAAGCGGTTTTTTTCGAGCCTATCTTTAGGAGGATGTTAGCAGATCATGCAATCAGCTAAAGTAGCCCTTGAAAATACAACTTAAGATAGTTGCAGTAAAAAAACTTACTGAAGAAGGCAAAAGTAAAAGGTTCATAGCAACGAAATCGGTTTAAAGACCGCATTAGTGATCTAGGGAATAAAACTCATATTTGTTCCCTAGACGCCGAAGCGAGAAGCTCACGCTCACGGAATCTTCCTTCCAGCAGATCGAAGTGCGAAGTCTGTTCTACATAATCTTCAGTCTAACGTGCTTCGCGTCATGGTTGAAACCCCCGCGCATTTATTTATGGGGATTCTCTTTTTACTTTTTAACACTCCAACGCTTCCCACTATTAATTGCAATACATCCAGCAAACTTAAATATAGCACTTCTCGTTTCAGTCACATACAAAATGTGCTCACCTATCTTAGTGTGCACTCCTCTGGCAAACTTGGAAGAGGGCGCGAATGAATGAGATATAATTGAGAACCGCTATAGTCTGTGAACTAAAACGTCTCATTCTTCTCGAATCAAGAGGGGAGAAGCTTCTTTGAAGGCGAGGTTAGTCGCTACTAGTTCGGGCTAAAGAAAGAAGTTCCCATTTAAGGTAAAGACGTTCTTTGATGTCAAAAAACGTCTATATATACAATTTAAGCAATGACTATTGACTATTAACGAGCTTGATGAAATATTTCATTGGCTGAATTGTAGAGCAAATTGAAGTGGAATTTCCACGAGTTCAGGACGGTGCTTGAGTTCACTGTCTACTGCACTAATAACTTTCTCCAAAAGAAAAACATCTAGGAGCAGTTGCAGTTCTGCTTTTGTCTTCGGTAGAAAGGAGTCTTGACTCGCAACTTTGAGATAACTCTTTAAATAAGTTGCACTTACCCAGGTATACCAAAACTGACTCCAAGCTTCCATCAGAGGCAGATTTTCAGAGCGAATCATTCCTCTTTCTATCTCAGAACTCAGCGCTTGATTGACAGCATAATTGAACGATAACAACATGCCGGCAACGTCTCGTAGAGGCGATCGCTTCATCCTGCGTTCGCTCAAACTACGAGCTTCTCTACCTTCAAAATCAAAGATAATGAAGTCTTTGCCCGTATAAAGCACTTTTCCCAAATGGTAATCGCCATGATAGCGAGTACGCATGGCTGTACTCTTTTGGTTGACGATTAATTGGAAGCGACTGAGAATCTCTTCTTGGCGAAGAAGAACCTTCCTTCCTAAACTTTGGGCGTTAGGTGGTAAGAACTGTAGTCGATCCTTCAATAACAAGAAGACTTGTCCTGTGAGATTGCGAAAATATTGGTAGAGCGATCTCTGGTACAAAGAGGAAAAGGGTTCTGGTGCAAAGTCAGGATTCTCAGGGGCAGAAGCTAAGGCAATATGCAGTTCTGCGGTGCTTTCACCTAATCTTTGGATGCTGACTAAGTAGGAACCAAAAGTTTGTGCAGCTAATTCGGGAATCTCAGCGTCAACTAAATCTAAGAGTGAACCAGAAAAAACAGGCACTTCGGTAATCTCTGCCTGCTGTGTGATCACCTGCTCAAAAAAGTCTTGCAAGCTATCAAGAGTATAGTCCCAGCTACTTCGGGTGTTGGGGATAAACTCTTGCAATATCCCCACAGTCGTAGCTCCTACTCCTGTGAGCTGAGGACGACGATATTCTAATGCTCCCGCAATGGGAGCAAAGTGTTTGATCTGGTTTTTCTCGCTCAAAAAGCGCCGGAGTTCCAAATCGGGATGCAAACCCTCCTCAACTTTGCGGAAGATCTTTAAGAACAGGCGATCGCCATAAATGACATAATTATTATTCTGTTCGCCCTTCAGTACTGTTGCTTCCAACTCAGAATTGTCTCCGCTCAACTGGGCAAATAAATCTGTTGTTGTGGCGGATAGTTCTCCTACTAATCCCTTGTAGGAAAGATTTTGGGCTATCGCAGCCAAGGGGAAAGTAGTGAAGTTTTCATCTACTATGCCATCAAATAAAATTCCGCCTAAATCAGTCCTGAGTCCTGAATCCTGAGATGATGAAACTGTTTCGCTCTCAGCTGTTCGCTGAAGACGGCAGATCACAAATTGCGGCATTTCTGTTAAAAGCTCCATCGCTCGCTCACCTTCTGCGTAAGCTAGAGGCAGCAGGTAAGTTTCAGAGGTTCCTTGGATATAGTCTACTTGCAACCAAACAATTGTCCCTGTTTCTACACTAGTCTGACAATGACTCTTCAGGCAATCATAAGGCACTGAAATTGACTCAATAATTTTAGCCGATTGAATCGTTCGGTTTTTGCTGCCAAACCAGCTACAGGTATACAAGTAATTTGACAGAATTAATTCGAGTTGCGATACAAAATTTCGTGTCTCGAGAGACTGGAGTTGAGAAAAAGCATTTTGCCACTCACTACTAAGAATGAGTGTCGGTAGTTCTGCTTGAGGTTTGTATGCTTCGTCTGAGATAGGTTTACGTGTCAGAGTCAACCAGTAAAACCCATAAGGGCTGAGGCTGAGGAAATAGGGCGACTCTCCAATAGCTGGGAATTTTGTCTGCCCAAAAATTTCTACTGGTTCAACTCCCTCAAAAGCCGATAAGTCTAATTCGACTGTCTGTACAAAGCGGGAGAAATTAACTACGACTAAAATGTTTTCTTCTTCGTAAATGCGGGTGAAGGCAAGAACTTTGCGGTTATTTAGTTGAAGTAATTCAAAGCTGCCTCTACCCAATGCCTGAAATCGCTTGCGGGTTGCAATCAAGCGTTTCATTGCATACCAAAGGGAATTGGGGTTAGCCCGTTGTGCTTCAACGTTAACTGCCTCGTAGTGATATTCCGAATCAACAATCACGGGTAAATACAACTTCTGAGGGTTGACGCGACTGAAACCCGCATTGCGATCCGAACTCCACTGCATTGGTGTACGTACACCATTGCGATCGCCTACATACACGTTATCTCCCATACCAATTTCATCTCCGTAGTAAAGTACGGGAGTTCCTGGCAGAGACAGCAGTAAACTGTTGAGTAACTCAATTTGACGGCGATCATTTCCCAACAGAGGAGCCAATCGGCGGCGGATACCTAAGTTAATTTTCATCACCGGATCTTGGGCGTAGACTCGGTACATGTAGTCCCGATCTTCATCCGTTACCATCTCTAGGGTGAGTTCATCGTGGTTACGGAGGAAAACTGCCCATTGACAGTTATCAGGTATTATTGGAGTCTGCTCAAGAATATCGACAATCGGGAAGTTGTCTTCCATCCGCAGTGCCATAAATAAGCGAGGCATCAGCGGAAAGTGAAAGTTCATGTGGCACTCATCGCCATCACCATAATATTCTGCCGCATCCTCAGGCCATTGGTTTGCCTCAGCCAGAAGCATTCTGTTGGGAAACTTTTCGTCTATCCGCGCTCTGAGCTCCTTCAGCACGGCATGGGTTTCTGGTAAGTTTTCGCAGTTAGTTCCCTCACGTTCGTACAGGTAAGGAACTGCATCCAAACGCAGTCCATCTACCCCCATTTCTAACCAAAAATCCAGAACATCGAATATTGCTGAACGCATTTCTGGATTTTCAAAGTTTAAATCCGGTTGGTGAGAGTAAAAGCGATGCCAGTAATAAGCTTTGGCGATTGGATCCCAAGTCCAGTTGGAAGTTTCAAAATCTTGGAAAATAATTCGAGCTTCTTTATATTTCTCTGGGGTATCACTCCAAACGTAAAAATCTCTCTCCTTGCTGCCTTTGGGTGCGCGTCGTGCCCGTTGAAACCAAGGATGTAGATCTGATGTGTGGTTGACAATTAACTCGATGATGACGCGAATACCCCGCTGATGGGCAGCTGCCAAAAACTCTTTAAAGTCTTCTAAAGAGCCGTAAATTGGATTGACACTGGTATAATCGGAAATGTCGTAGCCATCATCCTTTAGAGGTGAAGGGAAAAACGGTAGTAACCAAACTGCTGTTATACCTAGATCTTGTAAGTAGTCTAGCTTTTCTGCCAACCCCCGAAAATCACCAATTCCGTCCCCGTTGCTATCACCAAAGGCGCGAACAGGCACTTCATAAATAATCGCGTTCTTGAACCACAGGGGGTCATCTCTTAAAATTGAGTTCTGCATCTTACCTTTTAACTGTTATTAGGAGAGAATTTGCATGAGTTTATTAACCACATTTTTAT
>JAQYWN010000317.1 GCA_029379265.1 Rhizonema sp. NSF051 | reverse complement strand
CTTGTCACCTATTTTCTTTGTTTATATAAATAAATGTAACAGAAAGTATGTATATTTGCAACTTTTATTTATGTCTGGCGATAAATAGTAGGGAGCAGGGGTGATCTTGGCAGCGAAAAATTACTTTCTTGCCTCCTGACTCCTGTCTTTTATCTTCTCTTGCTACCCTTTCAAAAGAATGTACGCGCCCCAAGCTTCTGCGGCAACTGCTAAAACAGTAGACCAAACAGGATGAGGACTGTTAAGGGTTTTACCACTTTGAGTTTGCAAGGTTTGCACGTCAATCCAAGGAGTTGCACCCCGCCGTAACCAGCCTGTAACGATCACTTTCCGACCTACCAAATCTTGGGGTAAGACTTTTTGTGCCAACGAGAACATGTAATGTAATTTCACAAGACCTGTGCTTGATTGTAAAATCAAGTCTTGTCCCAAGTAGTTGCGAGTGCCGCGACGACCTATTAGCTTGCCAACAAGGCATACTTTAACGCTGTTAATAGGGAGGAAGGTTGGGTTTGCTAACAAGTCGGGTAGGCTGTCATCAGTTTGTACTTGTTGAGGCTTAATTTCTGGAAAGAAAGAATTCATCCGAATCAAAATGCCAATACTGACGCAGATCAACAGGCAACCTGTCACGAAAGACCAATCATCGTATATCCACTTTAAGTTCAAAAACTTAAGCAAGAAAGCCATTTGCCAACCCAGCCAGATTAAAGCTGCAAACACCAAACCTAGAGGAATTCCTAAAAAGGGAGCAATTTGTAACAAGAAGGACTGAGACTTAATCCTTAACGGTTGCTGGCTTTCTAAATATAGTTCTGTTGCTAGATGCCATTTCTGGGCTATAGATGCCAAACGCTGTAGGCGATCGCCCATTAATGGATGAGTATTGTTAATCACAAACCACCACCGATAGGGATTGAGATAGTCCCACATCAAGAAGGATTCAAAAGTCGTATGAGGAGCAATACTACCCAAGCAAATACTTTGTTGGTATCCAACAGGCGTTAGGAGATTTAAGCTTTCGAGCTGCAAACTAGTCTGTTCTTCTGTTTGAATATCAGCAGCAATGCCGAGCGCAATTTTGAGTAACGCACGCATTGCTCCATTAGGATTACCCGTGACTCCTGTAGCGAAAGAGTCACTATAGTAAAGCCGCAGTTGCGACAACCACAAAGCAGTTCCCGTCAGCAAACACCAAACCCCATAGGCAAGGGTTGCCATAATTCCCATAACCAAACGCCAGAGTTTCTGGGATGTCCTGTCTCCCCATTTAGAAAATAGTTGGTATAGCTGATAAGCTGGAATCGTGACCAGCAGTACCAGAGACATGATGACATAATCCCCATAAGCTATGTGCCCTAACTCGTTAGCATAGATTGTGGCGATTTCATCATCTGCTAATTGCTCTAATAGCCCCCGACTCACTACAATCCGGGCCGTTCTTGGTAGATTGCCGTAAGTTAGTGCCATTGGGGAAGTCATCGGCAAAACACTAAGTTTAGGTAACCGCCAGCCTTTATGTTGGCAATAGCGTTGCAACACTCGAACTGCTTCTGGACTGTACCTATTTAAGGCTTCCTTTTCTAACGGTTGCTGAGCGTACAAGCTTGTGAGTAATAGATCTAGTAACCACGGAGACAAGCTGATAAGAATCAAAAGTAAGAGCAGTAAGAAGATTGTAGGATCAGTATATAAAAGCTGTATTGGCTCCAGGAATGGTAGTTTAACTAAAATATTGTTAGTTAATATCATTACGAACACTAGTAGTTCGCGCATTACCCAGAATAGAGCGATGAATGTTCCTACCATCAGCAGCCGTAAGAGTATTAAGTTCGGTTTCTGTGGAGGTTGCCATACCTTTGCTCTTTCTGCTTGCCGCCAATGAATTGCCAGTGGTTTAGCTTTAGCATGGTTGAACGGTATACCAACGTTGGTTGTGGAAGATGGGGAAACAGGGGTGGTTGGGTTTGGAATTTCCTTCATCTTCCCCTGCTCTTCCTGCACCCGCTCTGACTTTTTCTCTTGTCCTATCGAAGTGATAAGTGAGTTTTCAAAGGGGACAAATCCGGTTGTCACATTTGACACATCGTCTTGATTGCGTTTTGTCAGTTGTTCTAAAGAGTTATCAGCCCACTGCTTAATTTGTGGATTCTCATTCTGAGAGAGAGCTTCGCACCAAAAGATTGCTTTTGTCACTTCACCACTACGTGCATAAGCCACGACTAACCCGATCTGGGCTTGTAACCCTACCGGGCGATCGCCTTCTCTTGTCGCAATGACTTTGAGTATTGCTATTGCTGTTTGATTATCTCCTTGTTTAAGGGCTGTTAAACCACTTTCCAAAGACGGCTTAAGATGTGAAAGCATAGATATTCAAGACACCCGTCTCTTTATAACCGTAAGCGTACAGGGAAGGTAAGTTAATAGGAGGATATAATGCCAAATCATCCAATGAAATCGCTTGTAAGCCTCATTTTGTCGTTACTCCCCTGAATGCTTACCTTTTAACTTACCCAGATTGCAGCTTTTTTTAACACTTGCAAAAATGTTGAAAGGTTGATAGTTATGAGTGAGTAATTGGAATAGAGGAGAAAACTCTTGCGTTTTATTGCCGTGGGATCAGAAGTGATTCCAGAAATTAAGCTTCAGCATATTGCCAAGAAATAAATAGCACTACGGATTAGGGAACCCAAGCGCGAAGTCTTGGGGGCGGAAACTTCCGTCCCCAGAGCTTCGCGCGAAGTCTGCCGGGAGAAGCAACTCAAGAGCGAGCTTCGCGACTACGACTCTCGTTCACTCTCATGAACTGCTGGGCATTTATTTTTATGGAGCACTTCTTAGAGCAATTTTTGCGTAAGTCCTGTTCCTTGCTCTTATTTTCCATGCCCCTAATCCCCACTCCGTAGCCTCCTTTGAGTTCCCCATGCACTATCTACTAACAACTAACAATTATCCAGCTACAGGTTGTCCTGAGACTGGAGCGATGGCGCTTAATTTCAACTCTGGATGGTCTTCTTGCAGTTGCTGGCAATTCCATTCATTGCGGAATAATAACACTGGGCGTCCCATACTGTCCTTAACTACTGTTGTATTAAACAAACGTCCCACCTCTTTGAGAACTTCCCAACCACTTTCTACCCAACGAGCAACAGTGTATGGTAATAATTCTAGATGAGTTTCTACTCCATACTCGTTTTGCAAGCGGAACTGCACCACTTCAAATTGTAGTTGACCTACAGCTGCGAGAATTGGGTCGCGTTTAGCTTCGTCTGAGTAGTGCATAATTTGTACTGCACCCTCTTCGCGCAACTCGGAAACACCTTTTTGGAATTGCTTGAACTTAGAAGGGTTGGGGTTTCTCAATGTTGCAAACAACTCTGGAGAAAAATAGGGAATACCTTCATACTCTAATTTCTGCCCCGTATAAATTGTATCACCTATAGCAAAAACCCCTGGATTATTCAAACCAATGACATCACCTGGATAAGCAACATCAATCGATTCCCTGTCTTGAGCAAAGAGTTTTTGCGGACGAGAGAGACGGACGATTTTGCTCATCCGGGCGTGGTTCACTGTCATATCTTTTTCAAACTTCCCCGTACAAACACGGATGAAAGCCACACGGTCGCGGTGCTTTGGATCCATATTTGCTTGCAGCTTGAAAACAAATCCTGAGAACTCCGGGTAGGTTGGGGGAACTTCTCCAACGCTGCTTTTATGAGAGCCGGGTTTGAGGGCGTAGTCGAGGAAGTATCTGAGAAATAATTCTACCCCAAAGTTAGTCATAGCACTGCCAAAAAAGACAGGTGTCATTTTACCTTGGTGTACCAACTGCAAATCAAGTTCCGCTCCCGCTCCTTCTATGAGTTCTAAATCAGTTTTCAATTGGTAGTAGAGGTCTTGTTCTAAAAGTTCTTCAATTTTAGGATCACCTAAATTGACAACTGTCTCAGTGGCTTCCCGACTACCGTGAGCACTTCTTTCAAACAAGTGAATTTGCTGTTGATGGCGATCAAAGACTCCTTTAAAGCGATCGCCCATACCAATAGGCCAGTTGACTGCGTAAGTGACAAGTCCCAATTCTTGTTCGATTTCGTCCAAAAGTTCCAACGGTTCTCTTCCCGGACGGTCAAGTTTGTTAATAAAAGTGAAGATAGGGATACCTCGCATCTTACACACCTCAAACAATTTTCGTGTTTGAGGTTCCAAACCTTTTGCCACATCAATTAACATTACCGCATTATCCGCAGCAGCCAAGGTACGATAAGTATCTTCACTGAAGTCTTGGTGACCTGGGGTATCGAGTAAATTTATTTGACAATCTCGGTAGGCAAACTGTAATACAGTAGAGGTAATAGAAATACCTCTTTGTTGTTCCATTGCCATCCAGTCTGAAGTCGCCTTGCGTTGCGCCCTTCGCGCCTTAACTGCCCCAGCTTCGTGAATTGCACCTCCGTATAGAAGCAGCTTTTCTGTGAGAGTTGTTTTACCAGCGTCAGGGTGAGATATAATCGCAAAGTTACGACGACGTTCAACTGCTTCGTGTATTTCAAACTCAATTTCAGTTGACATATACTGTATTTACTGCTAACGAATTAACTTAAACTGCACTTTTTCTAACTTTAACGAGTCTTTTCATCTTAAGACAACAATGCTTGTGTTAACGTCTTGATATAATCAAAGACACAAATAAACATAGGAGACGGAAATGTACGACACGGACAAGCGAAAACTTTTATCAGCCCTGTGTCACGGAGCCATTTTTTTCAGTACTTCATTTGTGTCTATAGGTGTGCCTATTGCCATACTGTTCGTATCTGAAGATCCGGTTGTTAAGGAAAATGCTAAAGAATCTATAAACTTCCACTTTAATGTCTGGCTTTACGGATCTATTATTGGAGTTTTGGTTTTTATCAGCTTTGGTTTGTTGATTCCACTGGCTGGCATAGGGTATCTGCTTCACTGGGGATTGACCATCTGGGCGGTCGTCAATATTCTCAGCGATCCAGATAGATCTTTCCGTTATCCGTTTATTTTCCGGATTATATAGTATAACTCAACAAGAGTCGTCAGAAAATACTTAGCTTGCTAAAAGCTAAGGAAATTTTCTTGTAAAACCTCGAATCCACTTTACATCACCCTTACCGTTATTTCTTTATATCTCTATCTTGACATTTTGCTGTAAAATAAGGAATTGCCCCACAGTGTCAGAGACAGTAGGGCAAATGATAGTTAAGCACTGGTCGTAGTGTCTCTGACTCAAGTAAAGTTTTGCTAATGATTTGTGACGCTTTATTTTTTGTCCATAGATTTACCGATTTCTTCCCCGAACTAGAAGAGTTATGCCATTGACGAAGGCTGCCATCCGGATGTCGCTCTTCATGGATACAGCTTTTTGTGCTTCAAGCGCTCGCAGTGAAAAACCACGAATTATACCGAAATGCAGTTTTAGAACACAAAGAACAGACAAGATAGCAAAGGGTTGGGAGAAACCTTGATACGGAATGGGTGGTGCAGCGTGTGATCGCTACCCCCGGAGGCTACTTTGTAATCCCGCACATCCCGTAAACCAATTAACCCTACAGATAAAGGAAAGTTTTTAGGGCGTTCAGGATAGCCATCTCGTAACTGTCGTAAAATCGAAATCAGCGCTTTATCCTGTAGGCAGTCAATTTCATCGATAAACACGACTAACGGTTGCTCAGTTGCTTGTGCCCAAGCTCTCAGATTGGCTCTAATTCTCTGTCCGGTTTCCCCTTCGATCCAAGCAGGTGGTTGCAAGTTTTGGGGTAGTCTGTCTGCGATCGCCAAGCGCCACGCACCAAGAATTGCCAATTCTGCTATTCCAGGATCATCATTAAAGGGGCTTCCAACTTCCACCGATACCATGACTGCCGTGTAGCGTCCGCTTTCTGTCAGTTGTTTTGCCAACGCCAACATCGCGGTGGTTTTACCTGTTTGGCGTGGGGCGTGAATGACAAACAGGACTTTCTTGGGCAATGATACGCTCCAAATTAGGCAACCTAATAGTGGGCGGTAGCATGTAGTGAACGTCGGCTTTACAAGGACCTGCAGTATTAAACCAACGATACATAGGAATTTGAAGTTGGGATGTTTTTAGTGTAGCGCTACTGCCGTAGCCACGCCCTATGGGTGTATCGCATTGCCCCAAACAATCAGCAATTTATTACATTATATGTTTATTGTCTACCAATAACCGCTTTTGATCAATTCGCAGCGTTAAGGTTGAACAGTTTACTCGCTACCAGATTTGATATGATGATTGAACGGTGAGGTTATGGAATATTACGTACAAAAATCTTATAATGTCATACAGGTTCAATAAAATCAGTTATCTTTAGCCGGGATAATACAATTATAGGCAAACAATTGTCATAACTATTGCCTTTTTTCTCTTAAAAACATATGAGTCAAGCCTTAACCAAGCAGATAACATTTGATGAATTTATCGAATGGTATCCAGAAGATTCTGAGATAAGTTACGAATTACATGATGGTGTTGTTGTTGAGATGGCGAAACCTAGAGGTAAGCATTCGAGAGTAACTGGTTTTACAATTAACCATCTTAATATAGCTATTAAAAACTTAAATAAAGAGGATATTTGGTTTATCCCCAGAGAATCAATAGTCAAAACTTTAGAAGGGAAATCGGGATATGAACCAGATATTATTATTTTAGATGAAGAAGCTCTCGTTAACGAAAAAAGATGGGAAAGTCAATCTATTATTGAAATAGCGAATTCTGTAAAATTAGTTGTTGAAGTTATTAGTACAAATTGGCGAGATGACTACTCGAAAAAATCAGCAGACTATGAAGAGATGGGGATTCAAGAATATTGGATAATTGACTATGAGGCTTTAGGTGGTAAGCGCTTTATTGGCGACCCTAAACAACCAACTATGTCAGTTTATCAACTCATTAGCGGAGAATATCAAATTACTCAATTTAGAAATAACGACAAAATTATTTCTCCAACATTTCCTACTTTCAATCTCACGGCAAATCAAATTTTTAATGCTCGGTTGTAATTTAAGTGTTAGGTTGTACGATGTTCGAGGGAGTCGCGTTCCGAGTATGGGGAGAGATAGAGGATGCTGTGTGGAAGATGGGGAGTAGGGGGTAAGGATTCCGTCTCCGGTTACAGCGAAGCGACTAAGGACGATACTTATGGCATAAGATATAAAGTTGATAGCTGGGGTAGTTCGTAAACTGGTAAATATGTAAATTGTTGATGCAACATCCAGCCTCGCATTCTCAACAACGCAGACATTCCCCCATCTTTCACCAACTGCAACCCGCGTTCTAAAAATGCAGCATATAAATCAGCCTTTCAGGACAACAACGACAACGTAGAATTCGTTATCATATAGTTAAAAAAGATACGCATGAGCCACGTAAAGAGTCTGAAAAAGCAGCTTAGTATCAAAGGTTTTTGTTCTTAAAGGTTGTGCTTTATCAACTCAACACTGCTGGGTTGTTTCTTGCTGCCTAGTCTAAACTCCAATCATCCAAAAATCTCCAACGTGACATTTGATTACAAAGAGCGCGAACAGCTAAAACATGGTTTTTGATAAAACAATAAACCCCTGGAAGCCATTGCCGCCAGAGGTTTTGTACAGTATGCCAGGAACCAGACTTGAACTGGTGACACGAGGATTTTCAGTCCTCTGCTCTACCAACTGAGCTATCCCGGCTTGGAAGTTGGTGACCACGATTAATAAATTTAGCAAACCTAAAATGATTTGTCAACTACTTGAACAAAGAATAGTAATGGGTAATTGGTGAACTATGTTTTCCTTCCCTATTGCCCGTTTCCAGAACGCAAGTCATAGGCAAGGCAGCCTATCACATATTCCGGTTTCGGACAAAAGAGCGCCGAAACACCACCACAACATAAGTCGCGAAGGCTAAGGGGCAAAAAGCAAAGGAATACTGGCAGGCATATCAGGAGGAACAAAAAGATGCACAATAGATTGAGAAATCAGGCAGGAACTCGTTATTGATGAATTGCGGAATCCCGCAAGGGCAAAATCCTACTTGGAAGTTGCCTTAGAAGAATATGAGCTTGATGGCGATTTATCGTTTTTCCTTGAAGCACTGCACAATGTAGCAGAAGCGCAAGGAGGGTTGACACAACTTGCGTCAAAAACAGGGTTGAATCGGCAAAACCTTTATTGAGTATTGTCTGAGAACGGAAACCCCGAGTTGCATACTATCAGTGTAATTTTGCAGGCTCTTGGATAGAGCCTTTGCAATCAGCTTAAAAAACAATTGTTTATAGCAGTTTTCACATTAATAGACTACAGCACTCGTGTAAGGGCAGGTTTTACATAATATTTAGATATACCCAGATATCTAGATGAAACCCTTACCCACTGCAAAACTGTGGTCTATACAACTGAAAATCGCTGTATGCAAGCTCTCAGTAGGATAATCCGACTGTGAAACTTCAGCATTTGACTTGACATTCCATTGATACTTAATTATTTTTGACTTATCAAATTTAATTA
>JAQYWN010000316.1 GCA_029379265.1 Rhizonema sp. NSF051 | reverse complement strand
CTTATATACTGAAAAGGGTTAAAAAATAAACTTTTTGCTAATCCTTGCCATATTAGGGTATGAGAATCATTGGATGCTGTTGTTATCAGACCAAAAATTTGTCAGTGTCTGGAAGCATTCCCAGGAAAGGTACACGGAAGCGATCGCAATGAGTCATTGTAAAGATGGGAAGTGGTTAGTGGTTAGTCGTAATTTTTGACAAATAACAATTAACACCCAACATCCAACAACTAACTCATGACTCCTGAACAAATTGACCAATTGTTAGCCGATTGGAAAAAGAGAATCGACCTTGCGGGTCAGAACCTGATAGACTTGCATGGACTTCCAACTTACCAACGGCTTACTGGTGTATCTGGATTCCCTAAGGCACAAATTGTGGGAGTTACCCAAGCGCGATTGCGTCCAGCATTAGAGGCAATGAACGATTTGTTCGGTTACTTCGACTTACTTGTGCAGACAGTTGATAAGGCAACTCAACTGCGCTTATCCATCCCACGGTTTTTGGTATCACCACAGAAACTGCAAGAAATTGAACGAATTCTCACAAAACGATCCATTCAGTTCGCTGCCACGCAAACTCCCTTAGCAGAAAGAGGACTTTTGAGTGCGCCTGAGATCACAGATGCGATCGCTCCTCAAGAGTTACTCGTGCTAATGACCCTCGCCTTTAATATCGCCAAGGAAGCAGTTTTGGCTGTTGATGAAGCTTGGTCGCTCTTGGAACCCATGCTGGATAACGCACAAACCGAGATCCAGACGTTGCAAAAATGGGCTGATTCACTTGGTGTCGATTCCTTAACAGAACTTGCCGACGCCAGTCAAAAGATGACTTCCTGGCGTGAGAGGATTGAAAGCGATCCGTTGGGAGTAAGTGTAGATTTTACTCGTGAGATTCAACCCCTCATAGGGCGGGTGAAAATATCTTTAGAGCAGGTTGCTAAACAGCAGCAACTATGGCAAAAAAATTTGCAAAGCGCACACCAACTACAATCAAAGTTGGTAGAACTACATCGCCAAGCAATAGCTGCCTTTGAAGAGAGTAGTTTAAAGGTAGTTGACCATTCAATGCTGCAAACTCCTTTGGCAAATGAGCATATCATTGCACTTTCGTCTTGGCTGAGTAGACTGGAAACCAAGTTTGCTGAAGGCATGATAAATCCCGTGCAAGTTGGTCTGGAAAACTGGACACTCAAGGTGAAGGAATATATTACGGCAACTGAAAAGGTATATGCAGCAAACAAAGCACCATTGGAAACTAGAGCCGAGTTGCGCGGACGACTCGACGCTCTCAAAGCCAAGGCGCTGGCACGGGGAATGGTAGAAGATGCGACTTTAGCTGATTTAGCTTATCAAGCTCAACAGCTTTTGTACACCCGACCAACTCCTTTAGCCAAAGCTGCTGATCTTGTGTCTCAATACGAAAAACGCTTGAACAGCCTGAAGAAATTAAGGAGTAGGGGCGGGTTTAATTCAGATAAGTTGTGAGTCAATGTCAAGTCTTGTAAAACCCGCCCCTACAGGCGTGAGGAGTAATGAATTATGAATGCTAAAACAGTATTATTTACAACTCCGGGCGCGTTTGATAATCTGCTCGCCTCTGTTCAAATCTTATGTACATTTTTTCTGTACATAAGAAATGTACATTAAACCCACGACACACCTCCTGACTACCAAATCTTATGGAAGGCGATCGCTGTAAGCATAATAAGTGTACTGGCATCATTGAAGATAGCTATTGTAATGTGTGCGGACTTGCTGACTTCAATTCGTCATCGGTTGATGTTTCCATGCGAATGGAAACGAAGCAAAGCACAAACATTACTACAGGTACGGGTTCATCTCCACTAACCAACCGTTCTAAAGGTTCGCGTCGTACAAACAACACCTCGAAGAGAAGCACCCGCAAGCAACTTGGTGCCGGACTTGTCTCTGTGCCGGAACTTCCTTCCACAGAACCAGAAAAGGCAATCATGGTGGAGGCGAAGGTTCCCGACAACAAACGCTTCTGTGCAAATTGCAACAATCCTCTCGTTCGTGAGAAAGGCTTTTGTCCCAAGTGTGGGTATAAGTATTCCTTTATACCCTCTTTACTTCCAGGAGATTTAGTGGCCGGACAATATGAAGTTAAAGGTGCGATCGCCTTTGGTGGACTGGGCTGGATTTACTTGGGCTTTGATAAAACGCTGTCTCGTTACGTCGTACTCAAAGGTCTGCTAAATACCGAAGATGCGGCAAGTGCAGGAGTGGCAGTGGCAGAACGTCAATTTTTAGCTGCGGTGAAACACGCCAATATTGTCGGTATTTACAACTTTGTCAACCACGGTACTGAAGGCTTCATCATCATGGAGTATGTGGGTGGCAAAACGTTGAGGGACATTCGCAAACAGCGAGGTCCATTGCCAGTCACAGAGGCGATCGCTTACATTCACCGGATTTTAAGTGCTTTTGCTTACTTGCATTCTTTAGGTTTGGTATATTGTGACTTCAAGCCGGATAACGTGATGCTTGAAGACAACGATGTAAAATTAATCGACTTGGGCGGCGTGCGACGCATCGACGATCCGCACGGAGACATTTACGGTACTGTCGGCTACAGCGCTCCTGAAGCGAGTGAGGGACCGACAGTAGTATCAGATTTATTCACCATTGGCAGGACTCTTGCTGTTTTGCTCACTAACATCAGCAGCTTTACTAAAGAACATTTACACAAGCTGCCCAGTCCTCAAGAAGAACCACTGTTTGCCGAGCAAGAGTCACTGTATCGTTTTTTACTTAAATCTACAGCAGAAAATCCTGACGAGCGCTTCCAGGCTGCTGATGAAATGGCAGATCAGTTACTTGGAGTGCTGCGGGAGATTGTTGCCAAGGAAACCAAGACCCCACGTCCAGCTACCAGTAACCTTTTTGGTGGAGATATGCTGGCACTAATCAATAGTGGTGATTTGAGTGCCATCAAAGCCGATTATCACCAGTTGCCGATGCCGATGTTGGATACCACAGAACCAGGTTTCAACGCGGTACTCAATGCAGGAGCTATTGCCGATTCCGTAAAGCGAGTGACCAGTTTGAGACAAGTTGTCCAGCAGTTTCCCGATTCTAAGGAAGCATTGCTACGTTTGGCAAACAGCTTGATTGAGGTTGGTGTTTATGATGAGGCGGAACAGCTTTTGGCACAAGTGGAGCAAAAAGACCCTTGGGATTGGCGAGTGCTGTGGTACAGGGGACGAAGTTTGATGGCACACGGTAAAGCTAAAGAGGCTCAAGCAGCTTTTGACCAAGTTTACTTTGATTTACCTGGAGAACTAACACCTAAATTAGCACTTGGTTTGGCAGCTGAAGCAGGAGGTCATTTGCCACTAGCAATTCAGATGTACGACTTGGTGTCCCGTACCGATCCCAGTTATACCTCAGCCACCTTCGGTTTAGCGCGTTGCTTGTGCGCCACAGGAGATAAAAACAATGCAGTGGCAGCATTGGAACGCGTACCACAAACTTCCAATTTGTATACGCGATCGCGTGTGGAAATTGCTCGGACACTTATTAACCGTTCCAGTTCCGCACCTGGTGCAAAAGAACTCAAAGAAGCTTCAACAGCAATTGAAGCACTGACTCTCAACGGTATGGATCGCCATCAATTAACGAAACAGGTTTTGGAGACAGCCTTACATCTTGTCACTTCTCAAGCACTCTCCTCTACTTCCGCGATTTCAATTCTGGGACAACCTTTGGAGGAATTGTATCTTAGAAAAGGGTTGGAAAAAGCCCTGCGGGATATGGCACACCTCTCAACTGGAGATGAGAAGATCCACCTGGTTGATGAAGCTAACCGCGTGCGTCCGAGAACTTGGTTTTAGAAAAGGGAGTAGGAAGTAGGGGGCAACACCAGTTAGATAAACAAACTCGTATCTACTTGAAAGAACTCAGCGATCGCATGAGCTTGAATTTTGCTGATGCGGCGTTTACCATTAACGATTTCAAACACATCTTCCCTAGAACCAATCACCTCAACTAATGCTTCTGGCTTGAGATTGCGAGCTTCCATTAGATGTAGTAGCATCTAATGCGGCGTGCCTTGCGGTATTGGATAATGGGTTTCTTCAAACTTCTCAATCAGTGTCACTCTTCTGTTCTAAAAGTATCTTCTCTTCCGGGGTTCGATTGGGACGATGCTCTAACTCAATCGCAAGGGCGATCGCCTGCTCGTTTTCTTCCTCTGTGGCGATGGTTTTTGGCTGATACTCAGCCAGCAATTTACCATAAGATTCGCGAATAAAAGTACGGGTCATCTTTCCACTTGTCCTTATCGTATTCAGGATGCGTTAGAACGTATTTGATTTGACCTCTCCCCGGTTTGAAGTCAATTGGAAGCATAAGCGTACCAAAACGGCAATATTATCCTTCCAATGACAATTATCTATGTAATATCTCTAAACCCAGTAACTAACGCGAATGCTATTCATACCCTATATTAGTTTGCAGATAATTCAAATATTTCTAGGTCTGCAAGTTTATTCGCTCGTACTATGGGGTTTTAAAAAGCGCGTTTCCAATTGATTCCCTTTTGTTGAGCAGATCACTCAGTTTCCAAAGACCTATGCACTTATCTGTGTCTGCAAAACCTGCATCACGTCTTTCATAAATAAGTTTTAATGGGGTAGGAAAGTTAAAGGGTTCTAGGCACATGTTAAGAGAACGATAACCGCCTGTTACGATAGGAAGATTTTCTCTAGTATCAGGATGAGTGGTGGTCAGCAAATATATCGATTTAGTAGCTTTAAAATTCTCTATTGCTGCAAATATGTCCTCAAATGATAAGTGGAAAAAGCAGTCTCTACAGAGAATCAAATCGGCGTTAGGAAGCTCATCTTTTCTTATATCAAAAGAGAAAAATTTCCGCTTAGGGCTTTCATATTTATTTTGATTAATTGTGATTAGTTCTTTAACAATATCTCCACCAATGTAGTCACAATTTCCCAAGTCAATAAATTTCATCCAATTGAAATCGCCACAAGGTACATCCAAGAGGACGTTAACATTAAGCTCTTGTATTAGGTTAGGCAAAATCGCGCGAATATGTTTAGTTTCAAAGTCTGATGAACCAGGACCTGATTTTGATTGTTCATCGCGCCAATGATTCTTTTCATAAAACGAAGTAAATATTTCTTCTGACGATTTTCCAACTAGCTCTTTATGTATTTTTTTTACTTTCCATAATCGCCATTTGTTCAATAAAGACTGACCTAATAATCTTTTTGCCGCTTGCTTTAGGGTATTCATATAGAGCATATAGGATTTATTTACTTAATCCAATTTTACATGAGACTGTAGTGCATCATTTATTTTGTTTGCGATCGCTAATCCAAAATCTTCAGCTATTCCTGGTTAAGAAGCCAACCTTGTTAGCTATCATCTGCAAGTTACTTAAGGCAAGGATTGTTTACTTAGAAAAAATCGGTATACTAGATGACGTGTAAAAAAATGAATGTAGCAAATGCGCTCGCACCTGTAGTCAAAGCAACAAGCGATACAATGGAAACGATTTGCACGTTCCACTCGGTAATGGCTAAGAAAAGCAGCGTTGGAAACCGAAAATAGTTTGCTTCATATGTTGAGACTATTGCTATATTATGGAAAAACTAGCAAGCTGTGTAAATATGGGCATTACACTAATGCTCTTTACAACAGAAATTAATAAAAAATTTGCTTGCCACAGGCAATTTTAATAGCGTCGGCGAAGTGATTCAAGCTGCATTGAGCCTTCTAGAACAAGAGAGACTTGCGTATCAAGTATGGGTTGACGAAACTCGCGCCAAGATTGATGAAGGGATAGTATCACTTGAGCGTGGCGAAGGAATTGATGGTGAAACTTTCGTGAATCAACTTTTGGCAGATTTACAGCAGGTTAAAAAGTCTCAGAAATGAGTCAATATATTATTTCGCTACCGGCTTCTCGTGATTTAAGAGCGATCGCTTGGGTAGAGGTGAGATTATCTATCAACCCTGAGAGACAGAGAATAAAATCACAACACCTGAGGAATATAAAGAAATATTATCGTCTTAAGTAGCAAATTGAACATCTTTGTAGAGTAAGGATAGGGGAGTCATGGCTTCTTACTTCCATGCCTTCACACTAGCATTCTTGTGTATCTTAGCCATAAAAGGTACTGGAGTGTTTGCAATGAAGAGCTTCATTGCGGGTACTGCTTGAACAAATATTTCTGCCATCTCGATTCCAGACAAGTTTCCTGACACCAACACAAACATACGCGCACCTGACTCTTGAACTGCCATAAGTTCTAAACGACGATGAGCAATTTTTTTATCAGCAGTCAGAATCACCCAACCCTTTAACGCTACTATTGGCAACCAATCCGTATCAGCTGTTGCCTGATTAAAATGGTCGTCGTGAATTTCTACTAATTCTCCTATATTTTTAAGAGCATTTACAACATGAGTTTTTCCTAAAGAGCGGTCAATAAAAAACCTAATTTCAATCTCTTGACTCATGCTGCCAATGCTAGTTCATACCGGATAGCTTCTTCTACTTTGAGGCGATCGCAATCATAATCTTCTGCTAAGTCATGAATTGAGTCTCCTGCAGCATACCTTTGAGCCAAAATACTTGTTGGCACTCCTGTTCCCTCTAAAACAGGTTGCCCAAAAGATACTAACGGATCTATCACAATCAACTTTGGCAATTCAGTTTCTCTTGTTCGAGTGAATGGATAAAGCTTTGCTGGCAAATCTGCCTCATCCCAATCAATTCGCTTCAGATAAACTTTAATAATTTCTGGTATCGCTAACTGTCCTTGCTGTGAAGCATTCACTAAACACCCTAAATGCTCAATGAATAAATCCATCCCATCTGTATAAAGCTTTTTATAAGCAAGTGGATGATCCATCCCATAAAAGTCTTGAAGATGTGCAACACCAAGTCTTACTTTTTCCAAAGATATTTGATGATACCGACGAATCGCATTCAGGACGTGCAGCTCAATCAAATTAGTAAAAGATAATAATCGCTCATCAGACTTTGGAATTTTGATAACTGGCTCGAAGCGTTTTGAACCTGCTTTCGTTTTATATCGAGCGCCAAAGACCCAAGAACGTACCGTCGAGTACGGTACACGCAAATAGTGTACCGCATCCATTGCACTATAAGTCCCAATGTTGCGGGGATCTTTACCTTGATATAAGTCGCTCAACAGCTAGTCTCCGAAAATATCCCATTATACTACATCTTCGTAGAGTAAAGATATTGGAAAGCAAAAATCTACACTAGTCAGATGAACTTCTGTTTCTGTTGCTTCCGGTGTTATTTCATCAATCAAGTAGTGAGTTAGCTCCCATTTACCGCGCTCGTTGAGTCGGGAGCATTCGACACTCATGTTTTCGGCATTAATGAGGACGTATTCTTTTAAGGTTTTGATGCGGCGGTAATGGGCAAATTTGCCACCACGGTCATAAGCTTCAGTACTAGGGGAAAGAACTTCGGCAATTAGACAAGGATATTGTACTATTGTGCGGGCGTTTTGGTCACGTTGATCGCAAGTCACTACCACATCAGGATAGTGATAGGGACCTTGTTCTGATACGCCAAGTTTGGCATCTGCCATAAATACTTTACAGCCTTTACCTCGGAGATGATTTTTCAAAGCGGATGCTAAATTGAGGGTAATAGAGTTGTGAGGGAGAGTTCCCCCCGTCATCGCAAATACTTCGCCATTGACGTATTCGTATTTAATAGGTTGGTGTTCTTCCCATTCCAGATATTCCTGGGGAGACATGGGTGGTAGGTTGGCGTTAGCAATCATGATCATTAAGTGCTGTTTCGTTAATATTCTAGATCGGCTAGGACAAAGCGTGCTAGGCTAATAGCCCAAGTCCACACTTTCGTTCAGACGCTTGTTATTCAATCTCAGGCGTTGGTGTGAGAGTGATCGCCAAGATTCCTAAAATTTTGTCTACTTCCTTAATGAAATAATCATTTTTATCAATGAAGATGGTGCGATGCGTTGCAACGGCTTAAGCCGTATCGCAGAGTTTTAGGAATTTCCAGTCAGTTCCAGTTCTCACAGCACCATAAATATAGTCTGGAACTGTTTCCTGTCGTTGGTTAAATAACTGAGCAGCAATCATCGTTGCAATACACTGCCCCAAGCCAGATTTAATACTTTCATTCTTGGCTTCCACAATGGTCATAACAGGACTAGTAATATCATATTGTTCAGGCGATCAACTCAAAATAAAATCACAACGTCCCTCTAAACCCTTGGAAGCATCTACATTAAATTCTGAGGAATGAAAAAATGCTAATTTGGTATTTAAAATACCGTCTGACTTCGATAACAACTGGCATAATAATGAGTTCTGAGCGTGCCTTTTCTGTATTAATTGCGGTTACTAAAGGTAAATGTTCTTTGAGAATCATAGTGAGGTAGTCCGTAGAAGCAACTGCCTGCACATCTGAGAACAAATCCTGATTTTCAATAACTGTGAGATTAAAGTCTTTTTTAACTTTGTTGAAAGTAAAAGCACTGTATGGCATGATAAAAT